>JBBIRN010000185.1:0-4842 GCA_037441785.1 Candidatus Aminicenantota bacterium
GGTCCGGTTGATGAGCAGCTGAGTAATCTAACAACCAGGTCGGCCATGTCTACTGGTCGGCTTTTCAGGATTAAAATTTATTTTTAAGATAAGCTTTTTATCTGGAGGTCGGAATGGATAGAAAAGAAACCCGCGGGCTGTGGTTTGCTTTTGTTTTTATCCTGGGGTTAATCATCCTCTCTTTGTTGCTTTACCTGATTTTAAATCCACTCCGGCAGGCAGAAAAAGTGAGCCTTATCTGGCACGATAATGACCAGAACGGACAGGATTCGCCAGGAGATGTGATTGAGCTATCCAACGGTCAGATTTATCTGAGGCTTGATTATGTGGATGTCTGGAAAGGACACCAGGCCTTGAACCCTTTTGACAACCCGCCCGAGAACCGCGACCTTGACCCTCGCTGGAATGGCTATTATCTTCAGGAATTGCGCTACCGGGATGAAGTTTGTTACCGTTATCTCGGCTGGGACAAAGCCAGAGAAAAATACCCCACCCTGAGCTCCAATGATGTCATCGGTCTGGTCGGGCAGCCGGAAAGCTATCCGGACAACCCCTTCTTATCACTCTGGAACATAAAAGAATCAGAAAAAACTCCTTCCTACAAATGGTATGTTTATTTTGAAAAGCATGAAGTAAAAAAAGACAAAGACCGGGGACAGGTGCTGGTCTTGCTTTCCGACAAAGGTCAGGGACTGGAGCACAGGCTGGAAATAAGCCTTAAAAATAAAGAGTTGTTTTTTGACCACAAAGTAAAGAATAAAAAGGGCGAGGAGATAACTTACATCAATCTACTGACCCTGCCGGCTAATCGCCTGATTGATACCGCCTTTGGTCCTGCTGAGCTTCTGTGCTCTCGCGATATAGAACCAATAGGCTTCACCGATAATTATACCTTCACAGTGAAAGGTGATGGGCTGGCGGTGTCTGGCATGTTGCCCTGGAAAATAAAAAGAGATACTAAGAGCAATTATTTTACCGGCGGTTGGTGGATACTCCATCAGCACGGCCTGATGGTCTGGAAGACCACAAAAATAAAAGCCGGAGAACAAGCCGCCTTCAACCTGGTAGCCACTTTTTCTGACGAGAACATCTATTCACGCTATGACCGCTACCTTAAAGAGAAGGGCATTACCTTTGAAAAGGTTAACCTGGATGAGGTGCAGGATTACCTGGTAAAAAGTGTACCCCGGACCATCACCAAAGAAGGCTGGGTTTACCATGCTTATGAGTGGCCGACCAACGATTGGCATAACGAAATGACGGGCAAAGCGTTTATGACCATGTTCTATTTGACCGGAGATAAAAGCTGGTTGAACTATACCATAAACGCCAATAAATATTATTTAGAAAAAATGCGCTGGAATTCTTCTGACCACCCCTTCTACGGCTATTTTATGGACCAGACGGTTGATGTTAAGCAGAGACAGTGCTTCCTCTGGTCTCAGCCCTACAACGTGGAATCATTACTGGCTGAATATCCGTTAACGGAGAATCAGAAAATCAAAGAAGCACTGCTGCTTAATTTTGAGAAAGTTTATTCTGGGTTGATGTGGAACCCTGAGGGGAAAAGATGGTACTGGCGGGCAGTGGTAGACCCGACTACTAAGCCACCCAAACTTATCTGGAAAGATGACCTGAATACTTTTGATGCCTGCGAATTTGGCCTAGATGTCATGCTCTCAGCCTATTCTTTTACCGGCGATAAAAAGTACCTGGACCGGGCGGTGGAAGCCATGAACAACCAGCTCCAGGTGCTGGAGAATTATGGGTTGTTGCTGGAAGACCACGCTGGAGAGCCGTCAGTTAACGTCTATGCTTTTGCCGCCAAAGCGCTTTACCGACTTTATGATTATACTGGAGAAACCAGGTGGCTGGTGGAAGCGGGCAAGATACTTGATGCCCTGTTAATGTCTTTTATTCATATGGACAAATTTCCCGCTGAATATTACTGGCTTAAAGGCGGGGTAGCCAGAAAAGATGGAGACTGGACCGGGCAGTTTGGCGAGCCAACGACTGGCACTGATTCTTCTGTTTCCACCGCACCCACCTACATACCCTGGATTATGGAAGCCCTGGTGGCCGGTTACAAGCACACCGGGAAGAAGATGTATCTTGATTATGCTCACCAGCTCCTCTGGCATTCGCTTGAAGCCAACAAGAAGATGAAAGAAGCCACCAACGGAAAATTTGAGTTCTGCGGTCATTTCAATACTTACAAGAAAAAATTCTATGAAGATGACGACGGTCTAGTAGTGGTCTCCAACCTGTATGAAATTCCCTACCTGAAGATTTTTGAAAAAGGAGCCAGGGTGGAGCATTTTGACCTCCAGGAAATCTGGGATGGGGAAGATCGGATAAGGCTGATCAACCCGACCAATTCAACCCTTAAAGCCGTTGTCCATCTGCCGGGTGACTGGGAAAAGATAGAAGTCATTAATCTGGGGAGAATCAGAAATTATTTTGCCGGTGAAAAGATGGAAGTTAACAATCAGGTTAATTTTGATTTTAAGAATCGGAGAGCCATCTTTAATATGGAGCCAGGCTCTATTTTTCAGATAATCAAACACTGAAAAAAAAAGCCTCAGACTGGCGATATTTCTTATTTTTTCACCCGCGGCAGAAGGAAGATGTTTTTTTAACGCTACAGGAGCAGCTGTTATTAAAAAATGAGGGTCAGATAACTGGCTGAAAAAGTCTTGTTTAAGGAAGTTGGATCAGATTGAGACTAAAGCGGTCTGGATTGTAGATAGGGATTAAATCCGAAAAAAATATTGATGAAGAATTTACCAATTTTGGTCAATGATCTGGAGTCCGTCTTATTCCCAGGCATAAATGCTGGCTAGGTCAGAAACATGGTCCAGGCGAGCAGCTATTGGCAGAAGCCTTGCTGACCGAGAAAAGGAAAAATGACTGATAAAAGGGCGAACAGGCAAAGGGTGCTGTTAACGGGCGAGGTAAGCTAAAACTGCATGGATTACCGCCGTGAAAAGAAGGAGCAGACCCAGGCGGCGATGCCAAGCGAAATTGACTTTCAGCCATTTTTTTCCGCTGCTCACCTGAAATAGAACCAGAATCAGGTTCAAAACTCCAAGGATGAGAACTATAGAAATTCCAGCGATGGTCATTTCTTTCCTCCCTTCATTCTGCAATTTTAATTTTTACCGAAGCGGGGCCAGCACTGCCGTGAAGGTTGCAGTTGGCTTCAGCTCTGATTTCTGTTTCAGTTTCAATTTTTAGCTTGATTTCCCGAGAGAAATTTTCAGCTTCGGGCCGGTGGTTGGAGGAGAATTCCCAGCGGGCAATTTCTTTTTGGTTCGCCAGAACCACCACCCTTTTGGTGTAATGAAAGAAACTGTTGCCCCGATGGAAAACATTAACCTTTATGGTTATTTCTTCTCCCGGCCGAACTGAGCTGGGAGCTTCAATGGATACTGAAGATTTGTTGGCCAATAGAGGCAAAGTTAACCAGGCATTCAGGATGATAAGGCTGATAAATACCTTAAGTTTCATTCCGCCCTCCTTTTTTCTGAGGTTAAACTTAAAGCCAAGAAGAAAACTTTTTTCTTAGTTCAATTTCATTATAGCTTGGACCCAGTTCCAAGCCAACAGCTATATGGTGGTCAGGAGGTCGGTGACGCTTCTGTCCAGAATTTTTGGTGATCAATCACTCTCCTGGTTGATGGCGGTGAGCCTGAGCCAAACTTGACCCTAAGAGTAAAACTAAAAATTCTCTCCGTGAGGAAGAGATTAATGTTCCTAAGCACCAAAAGGATTCTAAGATATCACTAATGTCTCTGTCCGAGCCTGGCGGCAATTTGCGAGCTAGTTCAAAATTGGTCATAAACCTCAGGCCGTCGGTCTTGAAGAAAATGCTTGCGAGCCGGACATTCTTCTAACTGGCTGAAATCAATTTCTACCAGCAATATTTCTTCTTTTTCCCGCCTCGCCTGAGCGATGACCTGACCGTAGGGGCTGACCACCAAGGAGCCACCCTCAAATTCCACGTGGGGTTCTTTACCAACCCGGTTGGCCAGGGCACAGAAATAACCGTTTTGAAAGGCAGCCACCTGGACTTCAGCTTCAAAAAGACCGGCTGGCCATTCTCCTTTTGCCCCGGCTTGAGGAATAACTACCAGTTCAGCCCCTTTTAAAGCCAGTGCCCGCATATATTCCGGGAAATGGCGGTCGTAGCAGATGGCCACTCCCAGACGGCCCACAGAGGTGGTAAACACGCCGGCTCCCAGGTCGCCCGGGCAGTAGTAGCTTTTTTCGTGAAAACCAGGTGCTTCCAGCACATGAACCATGCGGTTAAGCCCGGCCAGCCTTCCATCCGCCTCAATCACCGGAGAAGAATCATAGGTTTTTCCCTGGTAAATTTCCAGCAAGTTAAAAACCGTCACCAGTTTGAGCTCAGCCGCTTTCCGGGCGATGACTTCAAAAGTTGGGCCCGGTACGGGCTCGGCCCATTTTTCATACCCAGGCTCAGCAGGTTTCTGAGGCAGGAAAGGAAGGAAAGACAGTTCGGGAAAAACAATCAGCCTGGCTCCAGCAGAAGCGGCTTGCTCCATGGCTTCCAGCCCCTGGCTCAGGTTCTTTTTCACCTCCGGACCGCAGCTCAGCTGGGCCAGGGCTATTTTTAGTTTTCTATCAGCCATGACTTTCTCTCCTGAATTTGTTCTCTTTATTTATTTTCCTTTGCTTAAAATTTTTGCTAATAATTTCCTTGAAGACACCAATTTTAAATTAGCTCAGCCTGTTAGCTTCCTTCTTTATTTTACCTTATCTCTGGACTTTCTTTTCATTTTTTTTAAAAAAGTGGGTGGCCATCTTAAAGTTCGAAGA
>JBBIRN010000186.1:0-3812 GCA_037441785.1 Candidatus Aminicenantota bacterium
AGGATGAAGACACATCTGGCTTCAATGATGATGGCTATCGGCGATGTTTACGAGAGCCTGTTCCTGAAACGGTCTTCTAAAAAAATATCCTCCGCAGAATCTTTGAGTTGATGACGAGGGGAAAAGGCCAAGCTTACCCTCCTCCGCTGCTGGCTAAGTTCTTTTAATTTGTTGGCCTTTGGCCGGTGGGCACTATGGCTCTGCTCAGCGATGGCCGGGTGGGATCCGTTTTTCAGTTAATTTTGCTCTTGGTCAGGGCGGCTGTAGGCCGGGTGGCCATGACGCTGGGTTTGACTTCCTTGATCATGCTCTTTTTCAGCATATTGATAGTAGCCATGATTTCAGGCAGATAGTCATTTTCAATCAGACCTATGGCTGCCTGGAAAGCACCCTGGAGCAGAGCGGTCAGGGTGGCCTCGTCCGGCACGGGCAGGCCGACTGCCGTCAAATACAAGGCGGCCAGATTCTTGAATTCAGCGATGACATTTTCCAGAATTGTAGCTTCGTCCTGCTGTAGCAGCCAGCCGTAGGCGATGCAGGAAGCTCGGAAATTATTTTCTTCGGTGCGGATTAACTGCTCAGCTGCGGCCAATGAATCAAGAGGAACGGCAGTGGTTTGCGAAAAATCATAAAGATCCTTAGCATAGGCCCTGACCATCAGGTTCTGCATGTTAGTTTTCGGCCTGGCAGCAATCTGGATAATCTTAGAACCCAGAGTGCGGTCGTAACGAACCAGAACTATATCGCCGGCAGCTTCAATAATATTATGACAGATTTCCAGAGCAATGGCCGGATAATCTTTGAGCAGATTGTAATAATCAGGAGAAACACTTTTCAGGTAGTCATCCAGCATTTTAGCCTTGGTGATGACATAGCCTTCATTCGGGTCCAGGGTGAGCGAAGCATGATGGGCGGTGGAATCAGCTCCCCAGGTATCGTTGTGGCTTATAAAACCATAGGAGCTGGCTTTTTCATAGCCGTATTTTACGGCATGTTGAATTTTCAGGAAGTAATGATGGGTCTGGTCGTAAAGGAAATCGCGATACAATAGACCGGGAAGAGTGAACATGTAGTTAAAGGCATCCGGGGCCATGGCCCCGTACATCTCCTCGATATCGTAAGGACCATTAGCCTTTTTAAGGTGGTGGGCGATGAAAGCGTGTGTTCCCCTTTCCCAGCCGCTGACGGTGCCGGACATAAAAGCCAGCAACAGACAAATTGACACCAAAACCATAGCACTGCTTTTCATATTTTATCCTCCTTTGCCCAAGTGGGGGTAATTCATCCCCCCTTAGTTACTACACGTATCTATTATTCCCTCAAGCTGGTAATGTCAAGTAAAATTTTCCGGCTTCTTGACATTTTGTTTTTAATAATCTAATTTTAGTCTATTGATTTTGCTGTTCAGTAGCAGTTAAGGAGAAAGCTGATGATCAAGAATGATATACTCTTAGTGCTTGAACAAAAAGGTAACTTCAGCCGAACCAAGGCTGTCTTGCTGGTAGAAACCATTCTTAAATCCATGAAAGAGGCTCTCCTCAGAGGAGAAAAAATTGAAGTTCGGGGCTTTGGCAGTTTTCGGGTGGTGCCTAAGAAATCAGGTTATGGTCGCGACATCCGTCGTAATAAACAAATTCCCATCGCTGGTGGCAAAAGGGTTAAATTCAAACCCGGTCAGGAATTTAAGATAAAACTCAAAAAGCTGTCTGTAGAATAACCAGACCGCCAGGCTTTTCCCTTCCGGAAAAACTTTTATTTAATCAGCTGGCCGATTTTTTTAAGCAGTGCTTCCTGGTAAAGACGGAAGTAAACTCTTTCTGTTTGTTCAACAGTCTCTTCCATTGAGCCTGAGGTATCTATCAGATAATGGGCATAGGGTTTTTTCTTTTCATCCGGTAGCTGGGCTTGCAGGCGGGCCCAGGCCTGTTCTTCTGTTAAACCGTTCCGGCTGACCAGCCTGGCTACCTGAATTTCCGGCGGGCAGTAGGTGAGGATGAGGCGGTCGTAAAAATCTTGGTACCCAGCTTCAATCACCAGGGCCGCTTCCGTGATGTAAATTTCGTACTTGTTTTCCTGCTCCAGCTCAGTTATGGTCAGTCTGATTTTTTCCAGCACCGCCGGGTGGGTAATTTTGTTCAGGTATTCTCTCTCTTCTTCGTCATGGAAAACGATGGCGGCTAATTTTACCCGGTCAATAGAACCGTCTTCTTTAAGAATCCCCTGGCCAAAATGGTGGACCAGGTTTTTCCAGACAGGTGTTTCTGGCTGCATCAACTCCTGGGCCAGCTGGTCGGCATTCTGCACATAACAACCTTTTTGCTTCAGGATGCTGGCCACCGCGGATTTGCCGGTAGCGATTCCTCCGGTCAGAGCAACCAGTAACATAGGAGGTGGCCTCAGTTTTCTGGCTTATTTTTCTTCCACAAAACGGAAATCGCGTTTGAAGCGGACAGCCACGCCTAATTTTCTGGAGTTTTCCTGTTTTTTTTCTAATCTGATGATGGTTCCTTCCAGCACCAGTTTTACCTGTTTGCCTTCGGTCAGCTTGGTGGGCAGGTTGATGGCCAGACTCACTTTAGAACCAACCACCGGGTTGGAATCAAGAGAAAAATAGGCTCCAGTAGAGGATATGTTTTCAATGACTGTTTTTTTCTTGAATTTCTGCCCCATCGGTAGTTGCCCTTCAATTTCTGCGGTCAGAGGCAATTCAAACCTCCATTCTCTTCTGCGGTTGACCACCACCGGAGTTTTGGTCCTCTTTTCCGGTTTTACTTTTTGGCTGGGTTCTTTTTTTTGGCGAGGACTCATTCTTTATTCCCCCTTTTTAAAATAGAGCTGAGTTGATGGCGTAGAGAGCCAGCTGCAGCCGGCTATGGGTGTTGAGTTTAGAATAGATACTTTTGATGTGAGACCTGACGGTGTTTTTACTGATGAACAGAATCTGGGCAATTTCTTCGTTGCTTTTTCCCTGACCAATAAGTCTCAATACCTGGAACTCAGTGGGCGTCAACTGGTCCAGGGTTTTCTCCTTCATATCTCGCCCGACCACAGAGATGATCCGGTCCATGATGCTGGACATCTTATCTCGCGGCAACCATATTTCGCCTTTATTGACCACCCTTATAGCTTCGGCCAGTTGGGCGGCCGGGTCGTTCAGGTCAAAATAACCGCGGGCACCAGCGTTAATCAGGTTGATTATTTCTTCATGAGAAGGGATGTTACCAAGCAGCAGCAGCTGGGTTTTGACCTGGGGTTTGATGGTTTCTTTTATAGCTTTGCAGATTTCTTTAAGATGAGGCAGTGGCTCCAGATGAGCAAAAAGGATTACCTGAGGAGCTAATTGCCTGATGGATTCCATAAAATTTTCCATGGTGCCTCTTTCCACGGTCAGTATCTCAAGGCCCCGGTCATTTTCCAGAGCTTTTAGGATGCCTGTGAGGATTAAATCCGATGGGCAGTAGATTAAGAGTTTAATTTTTTCTTTGGTTTCCGGAGAAACAGTTTTGTTTTCAGTTATAGCTTTCTTTTTCGGCATGCCCTTTTACCCCCGTCTGGATTCTTTTGATGTTAATCATACTATTTAAATAAGTATTATATTCGAAAATATCTGTCAAGCAATAAATTCTTTCAGGTTAGGACATGGTCTCCAGATTGAAGAAAGCCTCAAGAAGGGAGACAAGTGTCCGGGCCTCAGGTTAGAAATTTATCAGGGGGGTGAGGAATAAACGGGAATTAATTATCGTTAGCCGTCTGCGGCCTGATTTCATACCTGGACTGAAGTTCCAGAACAAGCTGCTGAAAATTTCTGCGGC
>JBBIRN010000186.1:3863-4819 GCA_037441785.1 Candidatus Aminicenantota bacterium
CTCCATTCTAATAGGATGAACCAGCATGACCGTGGCCGGCACGTTGATGACCAGGCGCAGCTGGCTACCAACCTGCACCGGGTTTCTGAGAAGCAACTGAGCCTGTTCAGCACTGATGGCTTTTATTTCGGCGTTTTCTTCAAAACTTCGGCCGAAGGCGTTTTGGCCTTTTACCAAAGCCGGAAGAGAGAGCTCAAGAAGACGCTCTCTCTTCCGATCTCCGGTTACGCCTTGGATGGAGGGTTTATTTTTAATGGCTAAATCTTTTTCGGTTTTCATAGCTTCATTTTAAAAATTTTATCGGGTATGCCAATCCCTCATCTGGATGAATTCCAGGGTGATTTTTTCTAACCGCCATTAGACCTGGTGGGTGATGGTCTCTCCATTGGTAAAGACGTTTTCTCAGATATGTTTCTCTCATCCTGTTCTTCACCTGGATATTTTAGGAGCCATAAGAATTTTGTTCAGGTTGCTTCTCCTATAAAGTAGCGGGCATCAAGCCGGAGATGAACCTGATGAGAACCGGGGTGGCTGGCTAGCGGCTGAACTTCTTTGACCGTGCCTTTGAGCACCAGATGCAGATTTTTGCCCTCGCTTAACCTGGGCGGCAGAGGCATAACCAGTCTCAGGGCCGCTTCTTTTTTTATCGGTGTGGTAAGAATAAAAGAAGCTTCCTGGCTGCTTATGGACAGGAGGACAGATTTTTCACTGAATTCCTGGCCCTGATGGTCAACACCTGAAACCGTCAGCGGCAGCGACATGTAAAATTCCTGCTCGCCCTGGCCCCGTTCATTTCCTGGCGGCGCAACTTTTTTTGTTTTGCTTTTTGACTGAACCCTCATAGCCTGCGCTTCCTTATCCAAATGTTAGGTTCTTTTTTGTTTTAAAAATCAGCTTTAATTTATCTTAATTTTTGCTAGAAGCAATCATCTCTGAGGATGAAAAAAAGGGTTATT
>JBBIRN010000187.1:0-4781 GCA_037441785.1 Candidatus Aminicenantota bacterium
GAGTATGGAGGGGGTCTGTTTATCATATTTTAGGAGCTGTTCAATAATTGATATCATTTCTTTTAGTTCCAGTTTGCAAAAATCAAATTTAAGAGGATATTTAAGACGAAGAAAATCAGAAAAGCGGCTGAATTTACTTATAAAAGTTTCCTCCAAGTTGTGATAGGTGGTATAAGATTTTGCCCCCGCCCGTTTTAATAATTTCCAGAAAGGAACCATTTTGGTATAAATTGGTATTTCTAGTAAGGGACCGGAGACTTCCGGCTTATTAATATCATCTCTAAATTTCCAAAAATAGCCGTTGTTTAGGGCCGGGCGGTAATCAATATTAAAATATTTAATCAATCCTCCCTTGAAGACAGAACTATCAATTTTAATATTGTGCTTGACAAGACTGCGGGAAAGGTTTTTTGAGGGTTGAGCCAGCCAATTCCCAGCACGGAACGAAACTGGATTAAAACTTGGATTATTTAAAACATATCTTAAATAAGAAATAGCCCGGCTCAAGTAAAGGTCAATTTTTTCTATGGGCAACAAACAAAGATTATATTCATTATAATCAAGCTTCCAGCGGCTGTTCTTAAATTCAGCTTGATACCACTGAGGATGAAGATGAAGCCCTATTTCCATCCCACGGCTGTAAAAAGCTCTAACCTGACGTTTTACCAAATCAATGGCTTTATCAGCTCCAGTCCTCTCGATCATTTCTAGCTCAGCGGCCTCAATAAAAGCAACGAACGGCAATCTGTGTCTCTGGAAAGTATCAGCCAATACTTGAGCTGGATTATAAACTAAATCAGCCAGAGAACCCGTACCATTTCCCATAATCTCATAATCTATGGTAAAAATGCATTCGATCATAATCTTATATCAGCGTTTATTCTTGACCAATCGGCTAATCAGAGCTTTTATTCTTTCTTTTTCCTCATTTTGTCTGAACTTGATCATGTCGGGCGGGACTAATCTTTTAGCTTTAGTAAACATGGCCCAAATATAACCTGTGACAAGAGAAAAGGCAAATAAAAAGACTGGAGGGGTTTTCAATCTGTAGATTGAACGTAGCAGCTGCCATTTTAAGCTAACCCCCATCAGATAATCATGGTAGCCACCTTTGAAAGCAATTTCCAGAGGTTTGCTCTTAGCCGAACCCATTTTTCTATGATGAATGATGAATTTTTCTGGAAAACTTCTGGTTTTCCAGCCAGTCATTCTGGCTTTTAAGACTGCATAAAGATCTATGCCGCCTGCCTCCAGTGGTAAATATCCACCAATTGCTTCATAACATTGACGTCTGAATACCTGACAGGCACCGGAAACGTGCTCGATGTTGGTGAAACGATAATCGTATTGCCAGCTTTTTTCTCTAAAAGGTGTTCCTGCTACCCCTAATTGGGGGTCTTGATTGAATTTCTCTAATAAAAACGAAAAATAGTTTCTTTCGAAAGAAATATCTGCGTCAAGGTTGGCTATTATTTCAAAATTTAGATGCCTGACATGTTCATAACCTAGGCTAAAGGCCCTGGCTTTTCGACCAAAATGTCGTTCTTCAGACACAGGAAGCGATATAAGTTCAATCCAGGGGTATAAACTGAGGTATTTTTTTATAATCTCTTCAGTATTATCTGTAGAGCCATCATTAACGATGACCCATTTTAAGGGTAGTATTGTCTGGCTTATAACTGATTGTATGGTTTTTTCGATATACTCAGCTTCATTTTTAGCTGGAGTGATTATTACATACCGTAGGATATTGTTATTCATGCTTTTAATGAGTTAACAATTTTTCTATTTTAACTTTCTTTTTGTTTGGTAAATACCTTGTAAACAAAACCTTTTTTAAATTATGCCTTTGGGAACAGAAAATTCCAGGCTTATAGCCAACAGCATCCAGGCCTGAGACCAGCGCAGGTATGAAATTTTATTCGTATAAAAGCGGTGCTTCTGGTAATAGAAATAGCCTTTTTTGCTCCACATTCTTTTCAGAGTCCAGCCTATTACTGCCATAGCCAGGTAATGATTATCGTCACCCCAGTCTCTAAATGCCTCCACAGTTATTATACTCTGGGCTATACAGTGGCTGTCAACCGGGTAGAGCTTATTGTTATAGTATTTTGGTAATCCTGGCGGAGTAAAAAAGTTTTGCCGGTAATATTCAAATCCTTTCCTTATGATTGGCGAAAATTCTTCCCCTCCGGTGTATTTGACGATGTCCTTTAACGCCAGAAGATTATAGCCAGTATGGAAATTATCTATCCATCTGCTCCCCGGCGTCTCTCCATAATACCACGAGCCATCTTCATTCTGGCAGGAAGCCACATAACGGGCTACTTTAAGGGCTGGTTCACGATACTTGTTTTCTCCGGTTAAATGATAAATCCTTGCCAGAAGGGCGGAAGCCAGCAGGTCAGCGTTGTAAACATGGATTCTTAAGCCGGGCTGTGGATAGCTAAAGCCAGCGTTTCCGTTATCTGACCAGAAAAGTTCATGCAGGATATAATCAGCAGCGCTAATAGCCATTTCCAGGCAGTGCTGGCTTTTTGAATATTCATAAGCATCAAGCAGGGCATCAGCAACAAAAACTGTGCAGACGAGATTCGGCGCTCCTCTCGGAACCAGAAGACCCCGTGTCTGCCAGGGAAAACTATACCCCCAACAGTAGTAGGGAAGGCCTTCAGCTCGCAGCTGCTCTATGCGGTTTATTAGATAATCTATTTCTTCCGAGGCTTCTATGATTTTCGCCTGCGTAAGTCTTAGAGCTGCCTTTAAAAAAATGGCCAGGGCTTTAGGATTTTGAGTTCGGGGAATAAGCAGCAAAGGTCTGAGGTTAAACGGAAGACGCTTGAGAAGCTGGGTTATGGCCAGTCTGAAGAGTTTAGTTTTAGAGCCCGGTATTATCTTTAACAGCTTGCTGTTTAAGGCATCGTAGGGGTCATAACCCGAAAAATCATTTCTTATACAGTAATCCCAGAGTTTGAGGGCAACTTCAATTAATTTTTCGCGGGAAATTTCATTTTCTGGCATTTAACTCTTTACACTTCTTAAATAGGAGTCAGCCCTTTCTTTCTTCCACTCTTTTACCAGATATTTAACTATTCTTCCTGCGGTCTTACCGTCCCAGTATTTGGGTATAGCTCCGCGTTTGTATTTTCCGTCCAATATTTTCTTGATATCCGCCTCCAGAGTTTTAATACTGGTAAGCCTGTTGGTACCGACCGTAATGGTTATCGGCCGTTCAGTGTTTTCCCTTAAAGTCAGGCACGGGGTCTTAAAAAAAGTGGTTTCTTCCTGCAGCCCACCAGAATCAGTCAGTACAAACAAAGCATTTTTGGCCAGCCAGAGCGAATCCGTATAGCCAATGGGTTCTATTAACTTTAATTGAGGATAAATATTAGAACAAAACGAAATTTCCTCCAGCATTTTTCCTGTCCGCGGATGAACCGGAAACACCACAGGAAGTTTTAGGGACATCTTTCCTAATTTATTCATAATCTGCCTGAGGTTTTCCGGCCGGTCCACGTTGGATGGCCGGTGCAAGGTCACATAAACGAACTTTTTTGGGGCAAGATTTAACTTCTCAGGAATTTCACTGCCTTCAACTTCATCAAGCTTTGAAATTAGTGCGTCAATCATAATATTGCCGACAAATTTTATCTTTCTGGTGGGGATGCCTTCTCTTTTAAGGTTGGCGTTGGCGTCAGCAGAAGGAGTAAAAAGCAAATCAGCCAGGGTGTCCGTGACCAGACGGTTTATTTCTTCCGGCATCGTCCGGTCAAAGCTTCTTAATCCTGCTTCCACGTGAGCTACCTTGATTCCCAGCTTGGCCGCTACTAAAGAACAGGCCAGGGTGGAATTGACATCTCCCACCACCACCACCCAATCAGGCTTTTGTTCCAGGCATACCGGCTCGAAGCGGAGCATTATAGTGGCGGTTTGATAACTGTGGGAGCCTGAGCCAACTTCCAGGTTAACATCTGGTGGTCTTAGGCCCAGTTCTCTGAAAAATACCTCGGACATGTTTTCGTCATAATGCTGGCCGGTATGGACCAGGCAGGTATCAATGAAAGGGTCTGTTGAGGAAAGTTTGGCATTATGCTGGTCTATCGCCTTAAGAAGCGGCGCTATTTTCATGAAATTGGGTCGCGCGCCGGCTACCAGAATGATTTTTAAAATTTTTTTGGCTGGACGGATTTTATACATTGACCTTCTATTGAAGCTCCTGTCTTATTATCTCTTCGATATGACTGACGATTTGGTTCAAAGCTGGTCTGGCTTTGAGCTCAGCCATCATCATTTTTTTTCTTTTCTCAATTTTAATTTTTGGAAAGTCTTCAGGTGATTTTATCAGCACCAGACGGCCTTCCTTTTCCAGTTGCTTATCAATCAGCCCAATGGGTCCGCGGAAAATGCTGTAAACCGGTATTCCTAATGAAGCAGCCTCCCGGTTCATTGTCCCTCCGCCGCTCACCACCAGGTCAGAAAAGTAGAGTAAATTGAGTCCGTTTACCACTTCTTCAGGAATTATTATTCTGTTATCTATAAACCAGCGAGGTCTTCTATGTCGGATTTCTTTTTCTTGTTTTTTATTTCTGGGGAGAAGGATGACGCGAGCTTTAGAATTAACCTGAACCCAATCGACAAATTTATAGAACAGTTTTTCACTCTCAGGATTGTGGTAATGGGCTTCAATGGCTGGTGGTCTGACAGTTATGACAATGTCTTCTTCAGGAACTCCTAACTCTTTTAGTATTCCCGGATCAGGATTTAAAAATGGCACGTATACA
>JBBIRN010000188.1:0-4755 GCA_037441785.1 Candidatus Aminicenantota bacterium
TTTCACCCACTTCGCTGAGAAGGGCCGGGTCAGTCAGCCTCTCCAGCCGGCTTTCTTCAGACCTGAGCACGGCAATCCTGGAAATCAGTCTGACCAGTTTATGGCTGCCACAGTGTTGGCAGCGCGGGTCTAAAGCCGAATTTATGGATAAAAGGAGAAAAGAGGATTTTTTCCCACATTCCTGACAGCGAAACTCATATATCGGCATGGCTCACTCCCCTCCCGTTGCGCTCTTCTTTATTAGATTATAATCTATCTAAAAAAAACATTTTTATCAATTCTGGGAAGAATTCCAGTTTC
Source organism: Candidatus Aminicenantota bacterium (assembly GCA_037441785.1). Lineage (GTDB taxonomy): Bacteria > Acidobacteriota > Aminicenantia > Aminicenantales > Saccharicenantaceae > Saccharicenans. The sequence goes on from JBBIRN010000188.1 coordinate 301, forward strand.
AGCTGCAGTTGTTTTAGCCCTCAGTCAGATTAATTTAAGTTACGGAAGGATCGTGTTTTTATTTTAGCCTGCCTTTTCTTCCAAGCTTTTTTTAATTTTAGGCCGCAGCTACTATATCTTTCGCCTTTTATTTCTCAATGGCTGCTTTCTGCTGATTTACCTTAAAGAAATAGCCAGGGTCAAACTTCGGCTTCCGGTCAAAAGTATACAGGCCATTTACTTCCTGTTCAATATCATAGAGCTGCGTGTAGCAGAAACCAGCTATTTTGGGGTTAAACAACAGAGCTTCGGTCAGGTCTTTATACCGCTTCAGGAATTCCTCTTCCGAACGGGGCCTTTCCCCGTATCCCCAGGCTTTTTCATCCTGCTGGCCCGGGTTCCACCATATTCCGCCATACTCACTGACGTAATATGGTTGCCCCTGATAGGGTGTATTTTTTCGGGGATCACCATTGACAAAGACCACTGGTGGATTTTGCCGCAGGCCATCGTAGGCCGCCTTAAACTTGCTGACATCCTGTTCATAATTATGGGAATCATAAACGTCTGGCACCACCACATGGTAGCCACCGGAAGCATCAATAACCAAACGGGTGGGGTCCAGCTTTTTGGTCAGGTTGAAAATGCTTTCCATCACTCCAGGATATTCCTCTCCCCACTGTTCGTTAAACGGACACCAGCCGATGAGGGCAGGATGGTTAAAATCTCTGACCACTGCTTTCTCCCATTCTTGCTGGAAGATGAGCAGCGCTTCCGGTCGGCTGAGGTCCAGACCCCAGTCAGCAAACTCGCCCCAGACCAGATAGCCAAGCTTATCGGCCCAGTAAAGAAAACGGCGTTCAAAAACTCTCTGATGCAGCCTGGCTCCATCAAAACCGCAGGCCAGAGATAGTTCAATGTCCCGGCGCAGGGCTTCATCGCTCGGAGCAGTGTAAATTCCGTCGGGATAAAAGCCCTGGTCCAGAACCGTACGCAGGAAAAGCGGACGGTTATTAAAATAAATTTTCTCGCCCCGGGCTTCCACCTTGCGGAGGCCAAAATAACCCTGAACCCGGTCCAGAACCTGAGCCTTCCCCTTCTTAAGTTCCAGAGTAAAATCATAAAGAAAAGGTTTCCGGATTTCCCACAGCCTGGGGTTTTTTATTTTCACCACAAAAGAGGTTAAAGCAGAAGCTTTTTTAGTTTCCCGGTATATAACCTCACCATCTTCCTTGACTTCCAGGGCCAGGGTCTCATCTGGCGTGGTGTTGATGAGTTTAACCTGCAGCAGAACCTGATGGTTATCTACCTCCGGATAAATTCTGTATTCTTCAACCCGGGAAACCGGGACTGGTTCCAGCCAGACTGTCTGCCACAGACCGGTTGTCCGGCGATAAAGGCAGCTGTAGGAATGATACCTTTTGCTCTGTTTTCCTGAAGGCTGAAGATTATTTCTCAGATAATCCTGGCACCTGACGACCAGGAGGTTTTCTTCTTTATGGCAAAAATCAGTTATGTCAAACGAGAATGGAGTATAACCGCCATAGTTTTCGCCAACCTTTTTCCCGTTTATCCAGACTGTAGTTTTATAATCAGCGGCCTCAAAATTCAGCCTGAGCCTCTGACCACGCCATTTTTCTGGAATTTTTATGACCTTTTTGTACCAGACCGCATTCATAAAATCCTGAAACCCCACCCCTGAGAGCGGGCTTTCCGGCGCAAAAGGCACGATGATTTTACGGTCAAACCCCTGTCCCTCAGGCAATCCCCTTTCCTCGCCGGAATCAGAAAGGTCCAGGGCAAAATCCCACTCTCCGTTGAGGTTTAACCATTCCGCCCGGACAAACTCCGGTCTGGGGTATTCAGGCCTTGGGATATTCTGTCCTACTTCAAGAGACCGAACTACCGGCTGTTCTGGCCCGGTGTTTTTAACTTTTATGCCAGTTAAATCATCTCCCGCTGGCGTTTGGGCCGCTAACAGGGACCAGAAAAACACAAAAACAACCACGGCCGGGCAGAAAAATTTTCTGTTTATCAACCGGATGATTTTCATGAGCTATCCTCCTTAGTTTCTATGACTTTTAATTTCCTAAAATTTTAAAGTATCCTGGCTGAAAAATCAGGTAAAAAGAATGGCGGCCATTTATTTTTTTTAATAGCTGAGGCGACTATCTTAATCATCTTCTGTTACTATCTACTATCCGCTTTGGCTTTTACCTCCGTTAACTTTTCTCCGCTGGTTTTTTACAAACCAGGGTAATCTGAAATTTAGTTCTGGTCCGGGTCACCTCAAAACCTTTTTCTTTCAAAAACTTTTCCACTTCTTCCAGACCAACCGGTGCTACTTCGTGCTCATCACCCTCCAGACGGTGGACTTCTGCCATCATGACCAGGCCTTCGGGGCTGAAATCGCTGATGATGAGTTTTCCACCGGGCTTTAAGACCCGGATAAGTTCAGACAGAACCTGATAGGTATTCTTAAGGTGATGTACCATGTTCACAGAAAAAATGACCTCAAAGGAGCCATCGGCAAAAGAAAGGTTTTCCCCGTTTTCCTGGACCAGCTCTACCAGATGAGCTAACCCATGTCTTTCCAGGTTCATCCTGGCTATCCGCAGTTGTTCCTCAGAACAATCAAAGCTAACTAATTTATAACCGAGCCGGGCCAGGTTGACAGCGAAATGTCCTTTGCCTGTTCCTGCTTCCAGAATTAAGCCCGACAGAGGCTGGGCAGCCCGGATGATGGCCTGACGCTCGGCCTCAAGGTCATAGCCGTATGACAAATAAATTTTTCTCCTGCGTTCCAGATGTTCCGCCACTTCGGAAAGTTCGGCTTCGTCCCTGGCCGAATTATTTTTATCTTGTGCCAGAATTGACTCCGGGGCTGAATTTTCTCTGTCTTTTTCCGTCATTATGGTCTTCCTTTCATTTTTCTCTTTTTTTTATTAATGAAAATGTCTGATGAACCTTTTTTATTAATCAGCTTACTTAAACGCCTCCCCTTCGTCAACCCAACCAGGTCGGTTGACCAAAAACTAACCGGTGTTTTAGTATATAAGACTAATCATACTTCGACGCCTTAAAAGGAGAATATCTCATGTTGAGTAAAGGAACAATTATCTCTCCAATCATACTTTTTATCTTCTCCACGCTTCTGCTCTTTACCACTTTGCCTGCCGCCGAAAAGGTTCAGGGCCAGGTGATAAGTATTAACGGATTACCTGTGAGTCGAGCAGAGGTGAAGGTTGAGAACCAGGAACTTGTCACGGTAACAGATGAAAATGGTTATTTTGTTTTAGAACTACCCGGAGAAAGTAAAAAAATCATCCTGAAAATTAAACATCCCGATTATTTTGAGCAAGAATTTGCCGTGGCCATCGGGGAAACAAAAAAGGTTCTGCGGTTTATGCTTGTCCCGTTTGTCCGCCAAACAGAAGAAGTAGTGGTAACGGCTACCCGCTTTCCAGAACCTCTGCTTGAGCTGCCGGTCTCAGGCTCGATCATTTCTAACCTGACGGTGGAAGAAAAGTTACCATCTAATATAACAGACGTGGTCAGCCTATCAACCGGCGTCACCAGCCTTGGCTCGGGGGGATTTTCTATCGTTCCTTCAATACGCGGCTTGGCCCGGAGACGCGTTCTGCTGTTAGTAGATAATTCCAGGATTTCTTCCGACCGCCGCACAGGGCCAAATGCTTCTTTCCTCAACCCGGAGGACCTGGACAAGATTGAAATTTTTCGCAGTCCATCTTCCGTCTTTTATGGCTCTGACGCCATGGGCGGTGTCATCAATTTATTAACCTACACACCACCAGCTGAGAATCACCTTAAACTGAAGGGACATCTCAAATATGGCTCTGTTAACAATGAAAGAGAGTTCAACCTAGCTATTTCGGGAGCGCAGTCGGGCTGGGCCTATTATTTTTCAGCCAGGAACGACCAGGCGGATAATTACACGTCACCCCAAGGAGAAGTTCCCTTCTCCTATTTTAACCAGTCAAGTTTTATGGGCAAACTACTTAGGTATTCAGAAAAAAGAGAAATAACTACCAGCTTCATACTGGCCCGCGGCCGGGATATAGGCAAACCGGCCGTTAACAGCCTGGCCAAACCCACCTGGTACCCCAGGGAAAACCAGAACCTTTTTCAGTTCAACTGGAAAGAAAAATCACTGGGACCCAAGGCCGAGCTCGTTTTTCATTTTTACCTGAACCCGAACTTCCTTGAGACCAGAACTGATAACATTAAAGATGGCCTGAAAACTCAAGAAAGTTTTGCCCGAACTGAAAGCACAGATTATGGAGCCCAGCTCTCTTTTGAATATAAATTTTCAACCAGCTTCCGGCTGAGCAGTGGAGCTGACTTTTACGGCCGGGCCCGAAGCAAAGCTTTCAACCAGTATAAGGCTCTTGATGCCACGGGGCAGGTAACCAATATTACTGATGAATATCCATACCTGAACGGAAACAGAAAAGA
>JBBIRN010000189.1:0-4745 GCA_037441785.1 Candidatus Aminicenantota bacterium
AGCTGGTGGAAAAGGGCTTGGCCTATTATTGTTTCTGTTCACCAGAAGAAATAGAAAAAAGGAGACAGGAAGCCCAGGCGCGGGGAGAACACTGGAAATACGACCGGCGCTGCCTTAACTTAAGCCAGGAAGAAAAAGAAAAATTTCTGGCGGAAGGCCGGCCGGCGGCCATTCGTTTCCTGGTGCCGGAAGGCGTGACCGAGTATGAGGACCTGGTTCATGGACCGATTTCCGTGGACCACAAGAACCTGGAAGATTTTGTTTTACTGCGCAGCGATGGTCTGCCGACCTACCATCTTTCGGTGGTGGTGGATGATATTGACACCAGGATAACCCATGTGATTCGCGGAGATGACCACATTTCTAACACGCCCAAACAGATTCTTCTTTACCGGGCTTTTGCTGCTCCCGTCCCTCAGTTTGCTCACCTGCCGCTTATTCTGGGGCCAGACCGGAAAAAATTGAGTAAGAGGCACGGCGATACTTCAGTTCTTAATTTTCGAGATAAAGGATACCTGCCTCTGGCCTTTTTCAATTTCATGGCTCAGCTAAGCTGGTCACCCGGTCCAGAGGAAAGGGTTTATTCCATAGAAGAGATGGTCCGGGAATTTTCCCTCGAGCGAATAAGCAAGGGCAGTCCGGTGTTTGACCTGGCCAAGCTGGAATGGCTCAACAGCCGGTTGATTAACGAGATGCCGGTAGCTGAGCTGATTTCCCAGCTCCAGCCCTGGCTTGAACGGGAAGGCCTCTGGCAGGAAGAGTTTCTGAAAGAAAAAAAAGATTGGTTTGAAAAACTGGTGGTTCTCGTCCGTTCGCGCTGCCGGACGCTGGTGGACTTGAAAGAAATGCTCCGTCCGTTTATATCGGATAAGATTATTTACGACCCGGAAGCAGTGAAAAAGTATTTATCGGATAATCGTCTGGAGCAACTCCTGGCGGGCTTGAAGAATGATTTTCTGGCTCTGGAGAATTTCACGGCGGCTGAGACAGAGCGAGTGCTCAGAGAAAGAGCGGAGAAAGAAGGTGTTAAAGCCGCCTCTCTCATTCATCCCCTTCGCGTTCTGCTGGTGGGGAAATCAGTCAGCCCCGGCCTTTTTGAAGTCCTGGAATTTATGGGCAAAGAAAAAACCCTGGCCAGGATTGATAATCTATCTGAAGCCAGGAAAATTATAGAGACTAGTGGGGGAGGTGTAGCATGACCAAAGAAGAAAAATTCACCTATAAGCCAGTCCGGGCTCCAAGAGGGAGCAAACTTCATACCAAGGGTTGGTCGCAGGAAGGTGCCCTGCGCATGCTGATGAATAACCTGGACCCGGAAGTGGCCGAAAAACCGCAGGAATTAATTGTCTACGGCGGAACGGGCAAGGCTGCCCGCAACTGGGAATGTTTTAAAGCCATCGTCAACAGCCTGAAAAAGCTGGAGAATGATGAAACCCTGCTGGTTCAATCGGGCAAGCCCGTGGGTATTTTTAAGACTCACCCGGAAGCTCCCAGAGTGCTGATTTCTAACGCCATGATTGTGCCCAAGTGGGCAACCTGGGATGAATTCCGTCGACTGGAAGCTCTTGGCCTCACCATGTACGGTCAGATGACCGCCGGAAGCTGGATTTACATCGGCACCCAGGGTATTCTGCAGGGAACTTACGAAACACTGGCGGCTGTGGCCAAAAGGCACTTTGGCGGCACCCTGAAGGGAAAACTGGTAGTTACCGCCGGGCTGGGTGGAATGGGTGGTGCTCAACCTCTGGCCGTCACCATGAATGAAGGCGTGGCCATCGTGGTGGAAGTAGACCCAGCGCGCATCAAACGTCGTCTGGAAACAAAATACGTAGACACCATGACGGATAGCCTGGATGAAGCCCTGCGTCTGGCTGAGGAAGCCAGGAAAAAAGGAGAGCCGCTCTCCATTGCCCTGTTAGGAAATGCGGCTGAGGTGCTTCCTGAGCTGGTCAGGCGCGGTATCACACCTGATGTCCTGACCGACCAGACTTCAGCCCATGACGAACTCAATGGCTACGTGCCGAGAGGCCTTCCCTACGAGGAAGCTCTGGAATTAAGAAAAAAAGACCCGCAGAAGTACATCGCTATGGCTTATGAATCAATGGCTGCTCACGTGGAAGCCATGCTGGAACTTCAGAAACGCGGGGCCAAGACTTTTGATTATGGTAATAACATCAGAGCTCAGGCCCAGAAAGCCGGCGTGGCCAACGCTTTTGATATTCCCGGCTTTGTCCAGGAATACATCAGACCGCTTTTCTGCGTGGGCAAAGGGCCGTTCCGCTGGGCCGCTCTTTCCGGCAAACCTCAGGACATTTACGTCACAGATGAAGCGGTCCTGAAAACTTTCCCGGAAGATGAAGCCTTGGCTCGCTGGATAAGGAAAGCTCAGAAACAGGTTAAATTCCAGGGGCTACCTGCCCGCATCTGCTGGCTGGGGTATGGGGAGAGAGCCCTTTTTGGTGAGGTCATTAACACTCTGGTGAAGAAGGGCAAAATCAGCGCGCCCATCGTCATCGGCCGGGACCACCTGGATACCGGTTCAGTAGCCTCGCCAAACCGGGAAACAGAAAAGATGAAAGACGGCTCAGATGCCATTGCTGACTGGCCGATTCTCAACGCCCTGCTCAACGCCGTGTGTGGGGCTTCCTGGGTTTCAGTCCATCACGGTGGCGGCGTGGGCATTGGCTATTCTATCCACGCCGGGATGGTCATCGTGGCGGATGGTTCGGCTTCCATGGCCCGGCGCCTACAGCGGGTGCTCACGGTAGACCCCGGTATTGGCGTGGCCAGGCATGCTGATGCTGGTTATGAGGAAGCCATCGCCTGTGCCCGGAAGAATAAAATTAAAATCCCCATGTTGCCCAAAAAATAAAATCTGGATACCGCGCGGTCTGGCGTTTGATTAATATTTTCGGAACATAAATTTAAGAAAGGCAGGAGGCGGATGTTTTTTCTTCCGGTAATCTTTTTATTCCTGATTTTTTATTTTGTGCTGCTGGGAGGTCTTTTTTTCTTTCTCAAGATTGGACTGATTTCCCTGGCTTTTAACCGGCTTGGTCTTCCCCCGGACACGGTGTTCCTATTACTCATGTTAAGCCTTCTGGGCGGCGGTATTAACATACCTGTCAAAAGGGTTTATTCGGAGTCGCTGGTAGAAGAACAGGTAGTTGATTTTTTTGGCTGGAAGTTTTACGTGCCAGCAGCCCACCAGGCTCAGACCACCATCCTGGCCGTAAACCTGGGCGGAGCGATTATACCTTCGGCCGTGAGCCTTTACCTCCTGATAAAATGGTCACCGTTTCTTTTGTATTTTATTCTGGCCACTTTCATGGTCACTGTGCTGGTGCATCGGGTGGCCCGGCCCGTAAAAGGCCTGGGTATCGCCACCCCAGCTTTATTCCCGCCCCTGGTGGCGGCCCTGGTGTCGGTCATCATCGGTCTGGTTCTTCCGGAAAGCAGGCTGGTTACACCTGTTCTGGCTTATGTTTCCGGAACGCTGGGAACTCTGATTGGGGCTGACCTTTTGAACCTGAAAAAAATCGCTGACCTAGGGGCTCCGGTAGCCTCCATCGGTGGAGCCGGAACGTTTGACGGCGTATTTTTAACTGGAATTATCGCGGTTATTCTTACTTCTTTGTAATCTTTTTAGTTCTGGTTTGTCATCTTTTTAATCCTGGCGCTTTTCAGGTAAAAACTGAAGCCTGCTTCTGAGCTTTAAAACGAGCTTTAACCTGTTCCACAAAAGCCTCCAGTCTGGCTTCTTCGCTGGTTGAAGCCGTCTCACCGTAGATAAGGGTCGGTAAAGGAATGTCGGCAAAGTCCTTTTTGATCCTCTGAGAGATGGCCTGAGAGGCTGTGCCCAGCATGCAGTTAAAGCAGATGACGTTAATCAGGCCATCGGCTCCTTTACGGGCAAAATCAATCATCCGGGCCAGGTTGAGGAAAAGGGTCTGGTTGTTGTTGTAATTTAAATAAGTGATGGTGGATTTAACCAGTTCTTCGTAGCCAGGTTCTTCAATTTTCAAATCTGCCAGCTGAAGGCGGCCGGTAACCTGGCGTTTCTTGGCTTCTTTGATGAGGTTCAGACCACCGAGCTTAATGGTCTCGGCAAGATTACCCTCGGTCAGCTTTTCGTAAAACTCCCGGCTGAAGGTAAAATCAATTTCATCCACCAGGAAGGGTGAGGGCCAGACCTCACAGCCGAGTTCTTCCAAGCGGTGGAAAAGTTGATTGTTGGCAAAATGATTCTGCCGGGTGTAAATGTCTCCCACAATTCCGACCACCGGTTTCTTTTCTCTTTGGACCCGGATGCTGGCCAGTCTATTCCTGATTTCCGTAAGAGTTTGGTTTAACTTATTTTCCGCCAGCGCCTGTTCTACCTGGCGCAGAGCCCGAGCCAGCACCAGGTCTGTTTCTCCTTTGTTTATTTCGTAAGGTCTTATCTGGCAGCTTATCTTGATAAGAGAATCAATGGCCACCAGGCCCTGCCAGAGAGTTTTAAGCCCTTCAAATTCTATTAATTTCCAGAAGTAATCCAGAGTGGGCGTAAGAACCAGCACGTGAGGATAGCCCAGTTCAGCCAGCAAGTTGCGCATGGCTGGTCCATATTGCTGGAGCAAACAGGAGTATCTGGCGCCGGGGAAGAAGAAAACTGTTTCAGAAGAAGGTTTTCGGGCCAAGATGTAGCTCAGCAGGTCGCCCAGAAGATAGGAATAAGCATGGCATTCTTTACCTGAGGAATATTT
>JBBIRN010000190.1:0-4738 GCA_037441785.1 Candidatus Aminicenantota bacterium
CGCCAGAATCACCAGGTCAACGTCAGCTTTTACCACCTTCTCATAGGCATCAAAGCCCGTAAAACAGGTTTCTGGCGTGACCAGGACGCGCTCGGCCGGAAGCCGCTCGCGGAGATGTTTCAGGGCATTTTCCAGCATGTCGGGGAAAAGGTCGCCCATGGCCGTGATGACCACATCTGGCGAAGCAGCGGCGCAGTCCAGAGCGGCGCCGGTTCCACGGCCTCCGCAACCGATGAGCCCGACTTTGATTTTTTCGCTGCTGCCTGAAGCGAAGAGAACTCCGGTGCCTGAAACGGCGGCTACGGCCGCGGCCATTGAAGCCGTCTTGATAAAATCCCTCCGGCTCAGGCTAATTATTTCCTGGCCCTGGCTTTGTTTGCTTTCTTTTTCCATTTTTTTCCTCCCGATTTTTCCTGTTTAGTTTTCTTTTATCATTTTCATCTCTTTATTGTCCAGCATTTTTAAAGAGCCAAAGCTTGCCATCAGAAAAACTATTTGGATATAGGATTGGTTATAGGCTAAGATTAGCCGGAGGAATAATGTTAGATTATAAGATTCATAAGAAATTGGTTTTTAAGTTGTCTGCTGGAACCATACTCTTCCTGCTTCCCTCTCTTCTGGCCGCTTGGCCAGGTGGTCTAAATATTTCAGATAATCAAAAATTACGGTTGGTTTCTCCAGACCGCAATTTAGTCCGAATTTTCAACTGGGCCAGAGAAACATCTCTCAGTTTCGTCGGCCTGGACCGCGACCCGGTAGGGCCCTGGTAGAGAATATTCCTGTTTTCGTCGGGCTGATAACTGTCCGGCAGGAAGCAAACAACCAAACCACTCTAATCAACAACTCGGCTAAGGAATTTATCTGGAGGGTGGTTTTCCCGGGTTTTTCGCCGGAGATAAAAGTTGAAGGTAAAGGCCTGCAGGCAAAACAATTTTCTGACATTTTAGGTAACGTTTTTTCTTACGTAGAAGTGAAGATAAAACCAAAGAGTCAACTCACAGCCAGAGGCCTGACCCATTGAGAAAGATGAAATCTTAGCCGGCAAATATTTAAAGCTCTGTATTGCTGAATAAGACCAAAAACTTTGAGCTGGCCACGTCGGGCGGTTATTGTCGACCGGAACGTTGTTTTAATAAAGCTATTTAGCAAAATTAAAAAAGAAGGTCCTTCCGACTTTTAAATGGGTAAACTTGGAAAATCATAATTTTCAATGAGCGAATAGAGGACTCAACGATGAAGGTTTTAAAGATGGTCGGAGAGGAATGTTCTGTATTTTGTTGATATTTCTTCAATTGGCTTCATTTTCGAGGACTTGGCCAAGATTCAAATTAGGTTTAAGGAACCAGGAATCTCTCATTTTTGCCCACGATATAGCCGGATGAGCCAAAAAGAAAAAATTTAAGAAGGAATCTCAAAGAATCAGCTTCGCGGTAGGCCTGGATGACAGCCAGCTCACCTTCCTTGCCGGGCTGGCTTTTACCATGCTCCATGCAAAGCACGCCGTTGTAGCCTTTCCCATGGATGAACTTGAAAATGTTCTTGAAATTCAGCTCACCTGTGCCTGGTTCCTTGCGGCCAGGTGTGTCGCCGAGGTGAAAGGCGGCTATCTCGTCCCAGCAGGCTTCAATGTTGGGAATGATGTTGCCTTCGGTGATTTGCTGATGGTAGATGTCGTCAAGGATTTTGACCGAAGGGCTGCCGACCGCTTTGCAGATCTGATAAGCCTGGGCCATTTTGGTTAGGAAAAGTCCGGGGTGGTCTTTGGGGTTCAGTGGTTCAAGGACAATGACCAGGCCAGCAGGTTCGCAGATTCCAGCACACCACTTCAGGTTTTCAATGACATTGGTGGTTTGATAATCCCAGTCCATTCGCTGATTGTAGCGCCCCGGAACCATCAGGGCCAGCTTGACGCCCGTGCGCTTTGAAGTCTCAAGGGCTGTTTTGATTTTGCCTTTGAGCATTTCGCGAACTGATTCATCTTTAAGGACAAAAGATTCCACGCTGAAATCAGCGTAGGCGACAAAAGGCCCGATTTCCAGGCCCAGCTTGGCGGCCAGACTGGCAATGGCTTCCTGCTGGGCTGGTGGCCGTCCGGGTAAACCATTATCAAAAATGGCTCTAAATCCCTGGTCAGCGATGAATTTCATCTGGTCCAGAGGGTCTTTGCCGGCCGAAGCCTCAAACATGCCAAACGGCGGCGCATACTTAAGCTTGAAAGAGCCTGGCTTCAGTGAAGTGGGTTGAGCCGGAGCAGGTTTTTTGATAAGTGACTGTGACCCGGCCAGGAGAGAAGTTACCGCTCCAGAAGCCAGGACGGCCCCGGACAGTCCCGCTACCTTCAAGAATTCACGCCTTGACTCTTTCCTTTTTATTTCCATTAATGATTCTCCTCAATATTTTTTTCTCAATGTTCTTTTAAGGTCATTTTATGAAAAATATCATTTAAAAAACAACTTCTATCTCTGGACTTAAAATCTTAGCCACCTTATTCCTTCACGACTCAGCCGGAAGCGACGGGCCCGCAGGTTAGAGCCGGACCCCTCTTCGTAATAAACAACCAGGATTGAACCATCCTTCAGATTGACCATGGAGGGATAGGCTCCTATAGTCTCATCAATTATAATATTCTTGCTCCAGGTCCTGGCTTCATCCAGACTGTAATGCAGGCTGGTGCCCGGCAGGCGGTGGGCCAGGACAATAATTTCCTCGGTGGTACGCAGCAGATAAGGGCTGTGCCCGGGAAAACCAACCGGCTTGGAGACCGACCAGCTCCAACCCCCATCCCGCGATTCGGAATAACACATGTTTTCGCCCCGACTGCGCTGGATGGCATAAAGGATGCCGTTTTTAAGAACAATGACATCGGTTTCAGCATCGAGCGGGTAACCTCCGTTATCAATATCTACGGGTCTGGACCAGGTGTTCCCGCCATCCTGGCTGATGGTCACAGCACCATAGCTCTCCGATTCTGTCTGGCGGTAAAGCCCGAGAATCAACCGGCCGTCTGGAAGCTGGCGCACCGGCGAACTGCAATAATAATCGCTAGCAATAAGCTCCGGCTGAGACCAGGTTTTCCCGTTATCATCAGACATTACCAGCCAGGAACCCAGGCCTTCCCAGCTTGCACCCTTTCTTCTCAAAGAAAAAAAATTACAAAGCAGGCGGCCGTCACTTAACTGAACTATGGACGGGTCGCGGTCATCATCGGGACCATCATAAAGGACGGCAGCCGGACTCCAAGTTTGGCCCTCATCTTCAGAGATGGTGTAACAGATTCTCCCCCCACGAGGATGATCATTATTGGGCAGAGAAACATGGTCATAACCGGCATAAAAGACCACCATCAGTCGGCCGTCTTTCAGTCGGCAAACATCGGGAAAGGCTTCGTAGCCGCCGGCGCCGGCATCCTTTGAAACATAAATAAAATCCCGGCCCGGCCGCAGCTCCGGTTGGCCCTGGCTCTGATCAACGGCCCGGGAACAGGTAATCCAAAAAGACGATAAAAATGACCATAAGAAGGCCAGGCCCAGATAAACGGCGGCGAAATTTCCCACTAATCTTTTAGTGCTTGCCTTTCCATAGCTTTTTTTCGTAGACACTTTTTGTCTATTTATCTCATACTCCGGCATTTTGTCAACTTAAAAAATGACTGCTCTTTTTGATTTTTCAGGTGATGAACAAAACAGCACAAGGATGCGCAAAATATTTTCAAGATGTCCCCAATTTTTACTTTTTTCTTGGATAAAACAGGAAAGGCGGAAGACGTCACCTCAGGTTCTGGCCTCCTACCCCAATATTTAAGGGCTTTCCCAGCCAGAGAGCAATATAATTTCGTGTAGATTTTCTCGTGAGGCAACGAATCAATTTCGTATAGATTTTAAGTGAGGCAATTCATTCTCTTGACAACCTGCCAGATTGGGCTATAATGTCATTTCGATATTTGGCGAAATGAGAAAACAACAGATAAAGACCATAAACAAAGTGCTCTCGGCCCTGGCTGAGCAGAACCGCCTGCGTATCATGGCTTCTCTGCGCCTGAGGAAGATGGCTGTCTGCGAAATCCGGGAACTGCTGAAGCTTTCTTTTTCCACGGTTTCCAAGCACCTGTCAATTCTAAAAGAAGCCGGGCTGATTGATTTTGAAAAAGAAGGTAAATGGGTGAATTATGAGATTAATCAGGATCTTCCCCCAGAAATCAAGAAGATCCTCGACCAGGTACTATCTTTTGTTTCTCAAGACGAGCAGATAAAGGAAGATTTAAAAGTGGCCAGATTTTTAGATAGAAATAAAATCTGTCCACTTACCGGTGCGACTTCAAAACTAAAAATACCAAGGAGGAATAAACTATGAAAAAAGCCGTACTTTTATGTGCCTGCAGCTTTGCCTGCCCCAGCATGAAGGAAATCAATTTTGGCGAACTGGCTGAAAGGATCCGGCTGGAACTGCCGCACGATTTCATGCTACTCCATCCTCGGCTCTGTGAGGGCAACGGAGAAGAATTGCTGGCTGACCTCATCAAAAAAGATGGCGTGGTCTATCTGACGGCCGCCTGTAAGCCGGAAAAACAGTACAAGCTTTTCCGCGACGGTTTTCAAAAGGCCGGGGTGGAAATGACTGAAAAAAACTTCAAGCCGGTCTGGATTCAGTTCAAGAACACGGACCAGGCCTTTGAAGAGATTAAAAAAGCTCTGGAGGAATTAGAAAAATGAGCGGACGATCGCATTATCTTGGCATCCCC
>JBBIRN010000191.1:0-4716 GCA_037441785.1 Candidatus Aminicenantota bacterium
ACCTGGAGCGGTGCTGGCACCGGCTGACGGTCAGGTATTAAAAATAGAAGAAGTCCAGGACCATCCGGAACTCGGCGGAAAAGGCACATTGGTCAGTATTTTCCTTTCCCTGCTGGACGTTCATTTCACCCGTTCTCCTCTTGAAGCTGAAGTATTAAAAGTGGACTATCACCCCGGTAAATTTTTCCCCGCCTATAAAGATGAAGCCAGTCAGCTGAACGAATCTAACAGCTTGCTTCTGGCCACAGCCGCCGGGAAAATTTTCCTGAAACAAATGGTCGGAGTAGCCGCCAGAAGGATAAAATGCTATGTTAAAGCTGGAGACCGGGTAGCCGCCGGCCAGAAAATCGGGCTGATGTACTTTGGTTCCAGAGTTGACCTTTTTTTACCGGACAGTATTGAAGTTAAATTAAGCCTGAAGCAAAAAGTAAAAGGCGGCCTGACCGTTATTGGAGAGATAAAAAATGAAAGTAAAAATTAAACAGAAAGTTCCAAGAATTTATTTTTTGCCCAGCCTGTTTACCCTGACCAACCTGTTTTTTGGTTTTCTGAGCCTGACCTCAACTTTCTACGGAAAATACAGATGGGCGGCCCTCTGGATTATCCTGGCCGCCTGTCTCGACGGCCTGGATGGCCTGGTGGCCAGAGCCACCAAAACCAGTTCAGATTTCGGCATCCAGCTGGATTCACTGGCTGATGCTGTTTCCTTCGCTGCTTCTACTGGTTTGCTCCTCTACTTCTGGGGCCTGAAGACAGCCGGACACGCCGGAGTGTTTTTCAGTTTTCTGTTTGTCGCCGCCGGATTGCTGAGGCTGGCCCGCTACAACATCAGAACAAAATCTCAGCCTGACAGACGTTATTACCAGGGTTTAACCGTTCCGTCAGCTGCTATTTTCATTGCTTCTCTGGTCATCTTCCATCCAGCTCCAAATTATGAAAGATTGACCGCTGTCTACCTGGCCGGCTTAGTTCTCCTGGTCAGCCTGCTCATGGTCAGCACCCTGCGCTACCGCAACTTCATTACCCTTTTTATTAATCACCCGATAGACATTAAAAGTACTCTGCTCCTGGCTGCGATAATTGCTGGGCTTATTTTTAAACCCCGCTATTTCTTGTTAATTTTCTTCACCGCCAACGCTCTTTATGGACCGTTTGATTTCTTGATAACGTTCTTCAAGAAAAAGTTTTTCAGCAAAAAAAGCCGGCAGGAATTAACCTTGCCCACTTCTAACCTGAAAAATTAAAAAGCTAAAGTTCTTGTTGCTGGCTGATGAATAAAAGAAAAGTTGCCCTCATTATTATTTTTGCTTCCTTAGCCGCTTTTCTTTTAGTCTACCTTCTCTTCTTGCGGGGAAACAAGACCGAATATGTAGTTCAGGAGGAGCCCGCACCAGCCGAAAACATCATCCAGGCTCCGCCGCTGGTTACCCAGAAAATTATCATTTCGCCTGGTAAAACCATTACTGATTTGCTGACGGCTCAGGGCTTCAGCCGGGCCCGCGTTCTGGAAATAAGAGAAAGCATCAAAAACATTTACGACCTGGCCCGGCTTCCGGCCGGGAAAGAGCTCCGTCTGCTAAGAAAAGAAGACCAGGTGGTCGGCCTCCAGCTTGACCTGGACCCAGAAAGATATCTGGATGTAGACCTGACCTCCTCTCCGGTCAAAGCCCGCCTTAATTACTACCCGGTAGAAAAGAAGCTGGTGCTGGTGGAAGGTGAAATTGAAGATTCACTAATCGCCGCTGTTAACCGGTGCGGCGAACAGGACATGCTGGCGCTGATGCTGGCGGACATATTTGGCTGGGACATTGATTTTTATGTGGACCTGAGAAAGGGTGACCGTTTTAAACTGCTGGTAGAAAAAAAATACGTGAACGGTCAGTTTGTTTCCTACAGCCCGATAATAGCCGCTTATTTTATTAACAAGGGTCAGTTCTTTGAAGCTTTCCGCTTTGAATACCCCCAGTCCAATCGCTTTGATTATTTTGATGCCCGCGGTAATTCGCTGCGCCGGGAATTCCTGAAGTCACCGCTTCGTTATGGCCGGATAACGTCCCGCTTCTCGCTGAGCCGCCTTCACCCCATTAGAAAAATCTACCGGCCACACTACGGGGTTGATTATGCGGCTCCGGTGGGCACCCCGGTGCAGGCCACAGCCGCTGGCGTGGTCACCTATGCCGGATGGAACGGCGGAGCCGGTCAGATGATAAAAATCCGGCACAACAACGCCTACGAAACCATGTATCTTCATCTCCGGGGCTTTGCGCCTGGCATCAGAGTGGGAGCCAGAGTGCAGGGGGGACAGGTTATCGGCTACGTTGGTTCCACCGGAGAATCTACCGGACCACACCTGGATTATCGCATCCTCTTCCACGGCCGTTATGTCAACCCCCTGTCCTGGAAATTCCAGCCCGCCGAACCTCTGTCTGCTGAATTTCGGCCAGAATTTGCTCGCCGGGTCCAGATGATAAAATGGCTGATGAACCACCCACTCTGGGTTTTAAATTTTTAGAATTTCCACTTTTTTTTCTTGAATTTGAGGCTTTGAAATCTAATTTTTTAATTAGACTTTCTCTTCAATTTGCTTTTTGAGATTTAGCAAAATTATTTCCCGGCTCAAAAAAAATTTAAGCCTTCTCTGGCTTTTCCGACCAGCCCACCCCGCCTTTTCACAATTCTCCCCTTAGACTGGATACCATGTCCTAACCTGAAAAAAACTTCTGTTTGACCTCAAGCCGATTTTTTTAATATCATATTACTGTCAGACAGAGGGAAAGGAGGTTTGTATGAAAATCACTATCAGTGTCCTTAAGGCCGATGTCGGAAGTATCGGCGGACATCTTAAACCAAGCCAGGCTTTACTGGCAGAAATCAAAAATTTTGTGGCCAGCCACGGGAAGGATAAGCTGATTGACCATTACATAAGTTCAACCGGTGATGACGTGGCTATTCTGTGCACTCATACGGGAGGGGTAGGAAACCGCCAAATCCACCAGCTGGCCTGGGAAGCTTTTCTGGCCGGCACCGAAGTGGCCAAAAAAACCGGGCTTTACGGGGCAGGCCAGGACCTGCTCAAGGACGCGTTTTCCGGAAACGTCCGGGGCCTAGGGCCAGCCGTGGCTGAGATGGAAATTGAAGAAAGGCCGAATGAACCGTTTGTCTTCTTTGCCGCGGATAAGACTGACCCGGGCGCTTACAACCTTCCTTTTTACCTGGCTTTTGCTGACCCGATGTACTGCTCGGGTTTAATCCTCAGTCCAAAAATGAGCCAGGGGTTCCGCTTCCGGATAATTGATGTCAGCTACACGGAAAAAAATAAAATCATTGAGCTGAACACACCCGAAGACCTCTACGACGTAGCCGCCCTGCTCCGGGATACGGAAAAATACGTGATTGAAAGCATCTATTCGCGTGGTTCTGGATCTCAGGCCGTGGCCATCTCCACCCAGCGTTTGCACAACATCGCCGGCAAATACACGGGCAAAGATGACCCGGTGGCCATTGTCCGGGTCCAGGGAGAATTTCCGGCCACGGGCGAAGTGCTGGCACCTTTCTCCATCGGCCATTATGTGGCCGGCTTTATGAGGGGAAGCCACATCGGTCCTTTGATGCCCTGTAAGCTCAACACCACCATTTCCTACTTTGACGGGCCACCGGTGGTGACTGGAGCGGCATTTTCCATAAAAGACGGCAGGTTGACTGAACCGGTTGATGTTTTTGACCATCCCTTTTGGGACACGGTCAGGGATGAAGTAGCCAGAAAAGCTCTGGAAATAAGAAAACAGGGCTTCTGCGGGCCATCCATGCTGCCATTTTCCGAGCTGGAGTACGGTGGGGTAGTGGAAAAACTCAACCAGCTGGAAAAAAGATTTAAGCTGGTAGATTGACATTTAGTCCACCACGCGGTAACTTAACTTTCAAAGAGGTAAAAATGAGTGAAAGGAAAAATCCGCTCCCGACAGTGGATATTATCATAGAAATTGAACGTCCGGATGGAAAAACTGGGCTCGTGCTCATAGAGCGTAAGAACCCACCTCCGGGCTGGGCTTTACCCGGCGGCTTTGTAGATTATGGGGAATCTCTGGAACAGGCAGCTATCCGGGAAGCACGAGAAGAAACTTCACTGGAGGTGGAGCTGATCCGACAGCTTCATACTTACTCCGACCCGAACCGTGACCCCCGGGTGCACACCATCTCCACGGTTTTCCTGGCCCGGGCCGCAGGTCAGCCTCGGGCTGAGGATGATGCGAAAAACATCGGCATTTTTACCAGAGAAGAAATAAATTTTCCCCTGGCTTTTGACCACGGTCGGATTCTGGAAGATTACTTTCGGTGGAAAGAAGCTGGCGAGGAAGTTTTTCTTTACACCCACCATAAAAATGCCGGAAGCTCGCAGACCAGTGAGGAAGAAAAAGAACAACCCCTGGTGGAGTTAACCAGGGTATGGAGCCTGGCGGAAGCTGAAGTCATCAAGAATTTCCTGGAAGCTGAAGGCATTACCTGCCTGCTTAAAGGTCAGGTAGTTCATTCGCTTTATCCTTTCACCATGGACGGACTGGGCGAGACCATCGTTCTGGTGCTGGAAAAAGACCTGGAAAAAGCCCGGAAACTTCTGGAAGAATACTCTACTTCCAAAGACTGACGCCAACCCCTATTTTGGCCTTATTCCCCGCCTGATTTTTTCTTAAAAAAACGGGAATTTTTTTCTTGACTTTT
>JBBIRN010000192.1:0-4659 GCA_037441785.1 Candidatus Aminicenantota bacterium
TCAGCCGCTTTCACCAGGAATTGAACTTTTTCTTTTACCTCAGGCTGCTGGGCTATTTCATCAGCAAAGGCTTCCAGCCTGGTTACCAGACCGGCTTCTCCTCGGTGTTCGTCAAATTCCAGGAAAAGATGAGGGTGCTGACCGAGTTGTTTCTTAATCTGTTTCACCACAAATCCATCAAGCCCGCAGCCGTAATTGGTCAGGAAAACCGGAAAAACAGAGGGCTGACGCCTGGCCCAGATGGCTGCTTTCAGAAGATGCTGGGGGTATCGCCAGGGAGGAACATCTCCAGGGGAGATGATTTTTTCTTCCAGCTTAATTTCTTCCAGCGGCAGGTAGTCCAGGGGGAAGGCCGTGACCCCCAGTTTGTCCAGGTGCGACCAGAAATTCAGGTTCAGGTAATGGTCATAGAGCAGGTAAGGGCGGCCGGCAATCAGCCACACGGGCTGCCCGGTCTTCCGGCTTTCTTCCAGAATTTTGCGGCCCATGATTTCTTGGTTTTTTCTGAATTCATCCTGGATTTCCAGTGCTTTTTTCCAGGCGGCGGCAATTTTTTCTTCTGGTTCTTTAAAAACCCGGGCCAGGGTCTTCCAGTTTTCTACCTGAACTTCTTCATCCGGTTCCAGGTACACAGGTGCGGTCAGCAATTTTTGCCGCAGAGCCTCTGGTATCATGTGAGGTAAATGCTCGGTATAGGGACAAAAATAGTAAGAAGCATTTTTTTGTCTGTGGCTATCAAGATGAGAAGGGAAAAAGACCAGGTCTACAGATTTATCCGCCTGCAACCATTTTATGTGCCCCAGAGCTATTTTAACCGGCAGACAGGTTTCAGCTGACTGCAGTTTAACTCCGGCCTCCAGGGTTTCTGCAGTTGTCTCCGGAGAAACCTTCACCTGAAAGCCGAGAGCCTGGAAAAAGGTTATCCAGAAGGGCAGGAATTCCTGAAAGACGGAAGTTCTGGGCAGGCCCACAACCGGCTGTTTTTCCGCAGCCCCATTTTTCTGCAGCAGATTTTCTATGAAGTTGTTCCGCCATTGAATTGGGTTAAAAGGAGAGGGAACACGAAGTTCAGCAGCAGACTGGGAAGTGTATCTTTCACAGATGTCGCCGAAGTAGACGTTTTCTGAGCCAGAGCTAATTCTGACGACTTGACAGCGGTTGGCGCATTGCTGACATTCAAAGCTTTTCAGCTCAAAGGGCTTCAACCATTTTTGCTTTATTTCTTCAGTCCCGAGCGACTTCTTACCTGATTTTTTGACTTTTTCTTTAGCTTCCAGGGCCGCGCCGATGGCCCCGCTGAGGCGGTTGTAGGGATGGACTTTTATTTCCTTGCCCAGAAGTCGGGAAAAAGCCCGGACCACGGCCTGGTTGGAAGCTACTCCACCCTGAAAGACGATATGTTCTCCCACTGGCCTTCTTTCTACCACTTTTTCCAGATAATTTCTGGCTATGGAATAGGCCAGGCCAGCCACCAGGTCAGGCACGGGCTGGTTGGTGGCCGCGGCCTGCATTAGCTCTGTTTCCATGAACACGGTACAGCGGCTGCTCAGGTCATAGGGTTTCTCAGAAAGTGAGGCCAGTCTGGCAAAATCTTTTTCCACCCTCAGCCCCAGCTGAGCAGCCTGCTCTTCCAGAAAAGAACCGGTTCCGGCGGCACAGATTTTGTTGAGGTTAAAATCTATCACTTTTTTGTTCTGCACCTGGATGTATTTGGAATCCTGACCACCAATCTCAAAAATGGTGTCAACTTCAGGAAAGAAAAAGCAGGTGCTGCGCATCTGACAAGTGATTTCATTCTTGATGACATCAGCCTGGAGAAGTTTGCCCGCGAGATAACGGCCGCTGCCGGTAGTTCCTATGCCCAGTAATTCTAACCCGTCAGGACATCTGCTGAGGATTTCTTCAAACCCTTCTTTTAACACTTCCAGGGGTTGTCCGCGAGTTGGCAAGTAAACAGCCGTCAGAACGCGGTTTTCTTCATCCAGAAGGACCAGGTCAGTGCTGACCGAGCCGATATCAACTCCCAGGTAGGCCCTGACTTTTCCTTTTAGCACAGAAACCGGCTCCTGGCTCTCGGCCGGCGGCATCTGCCCCATAGAAGGTAAGCTGGAAGAAAATTCTTGCTGTCTGGGTTTTGCTTCTAAAAGAAGCCTGTCCGCTGGCACGGCTGTTCTGTTCCTGGATTCTTTCAAGCCGATAAGAGCTGCCCCCAGAGCTGGAATAAACGGTGAATACTCACCGTAAAGAAGGTCCTGTTTGTTTACCTCCATGACCTCGCGGAAAGCCCTCATCAGCCCTGGATTCCTGGTAGTACAGCCGCTGATAACCACGGGAAGAGGCAGGGGTTTTCCTTTCAGCAGGGAAGAAGCTACGGACCTGACCAGAGCCTGACAGACTCCGTAGGCAATTTCTTCCACGGGTGTACCTTTTTGCTGGAGATGAATCATGTCTGACTTGGCGAAAACACTGCACCGCCCGGCCAGACGGGCACCCTTTTTAGCTTTTTCAGCCAGAGCAGAAAATTCGCTGAGAGAAAGTTTCAAGCGGTGAGCCTGTTGCTCCATGAAAAGTCCGGTCCCCGCCGCACATCTTTCGTTGAAAGCGAAATCCAGAATTTCTGGCGTTTCCGGCTGGTTGTTTGCAGGTTTAATCCGCACCCAGCGGGCATTCTCGGCTCCGATGTCAAAGACGCTGGCAGTTTCCGGAAACAGCCGGAAAGCGCCGTGAGCCAGGGCCGTGATTTCGTTCACCGGCAGAAAATTTTCGCTCAGCTGTAGGCCGTATTGTCCGTTTCCGGTTACCGCCAGGTAAAAGCTCCAGTCAGGGAAACGAGCCACCATCCGGTTGATGATTTCCTGGAAGGAGTTCCACAGCTGACCTTGAACGGTCTGTTCTTCTCGGTCTAAAAGTTTTCCCGTTTGGTCCAGTATGACCGCTTTTATTGTCCGGAGACCCAGGTCTATACCGAGTGATAGTTTTTCCATACAGGACCTCCTTAGTTCAAGATCAGTTGAATCTCAGGAGAGGACCTTAAGCAATCGGTATTCAGGTTCAAAGACCAGTTTTTTAGGCTGAATAGCCACGGACAGGGGTATTAGTTCTATGCTTTCGTCACACTTAAGACTGACGCATTTGTCAGTTTCTCCGGCCAGGAGGGCTTCCACCGCCGCATTTCCCAGCTTGGCGCCGAGGAGCCGGTCAATGGCGGTCGGTCTTCCGCCGCGCTGAATGTGGCCAAGAACAGCTATCCTGGTTTCCAGGCCAGTGAGCAGGCTTATGGCGGTGGCCACATCCTGGGCTTTAGCCTTTCCTTCGGCCACGATGACAATCCAGCTTACTTTCCCCTGAGCATTTCCGGCCTGGATTTCACGGCAAATTTCCGTCAGGTCAAAATCCTGTTCTGGCAGAATGACATCTTCACAGCCACCAGCCAGAGCCACCTTCATGGCGATGTAACCGCAATCCCGGCCCATGACTTCCACGACGAAAATTCTTTCTAAGCTGGTAGCCGTATCTCGAATTTTATCCAGGGCATCAAGAGCCACGTTAACGGCCGTGTCGGCACCCAGGCAGCGGTCAACCTGGTTGACGTCATTATCAATGGTCGCTGGCACACCCATCACTTTTATTCCGTACTGACTGGCCAGCACATGAGCTCCGGTAAGCGAACCGTTTCCCCCGATGACCACCAGCCCATCCAGTTTGTTTTCTTCAATGGTCTTCAAGGCCTTTTTCTGTCCTTCTTCAGTCAGAAACCTTTCCGAGCGGGCTGATTTCAGTATGGTGCCTCCCAGGTTGATGATGCCTGAGACAGATTTGCGGTCAAGCGGACGCAGGGTTCCGTCAATCAGGCCGTCGTATCCTTTGATTATACCATAAACCTCCACCCCATGACTTGCTGCTGTTCTAACGACACTTCTCAGAGCAGCGTTTACCCCGGCACAATCCCTGGTGATGACGCCAATTCTTTTGATCATGGGAATTACCTCTTCTTAAATTTTACAAATAATATCAGAAGAAGAGCTCACTTTAAAGGGTGTCCGCAGTACGGACAGTAATAAAAATCTTTGTCCACCAGACGACCGCAAACCGGGCAAGCTTGGGGCCCAGTAGAACTTGGGGGGCGGAAGGATGGGTCGGAAGTCAGCGGGCCAGAGCTGGCGGATGTTTCCCTGCTTTCCCAGCCGCAGTTTTCACACAGGTAAAAAGGCGGTCCGCTTTTTACCCGGGCCACAGGAATGAAAAACAGGTTCAGATAATGGTCAATTCTTACCTGGAATAAAGAACTTCGGCCGCATCTGGGACAGATGAGCGGCTGGTCGTTTAATTTTTTAAGTTTCGGGGTAATTCCTCCGATAAAGAAGAACATTTTTTAACCTGTATCTTCGCCCATAATTTTAGGTGATTTTTATTTTAGCATTAATTTTAAGAAAATAATTTCTAAAAATCTTTAGGTTCGGTTTTTTTAAAAGAATAACTCTGACTATCAGCGGCTTCTTTCGGCTGCTTTAATTTCCTTTCATGTATTCCATGAATTCTTCTGCTCGGGCTGGTGGCTCGGTCCAACAGCTAACCAGCCAGACGCTCAGGAAAGAGAGAATGAATGCCGGTACCCATTCAGAAATCAAATTTTTAAGCGCCGGAATCAGGTACCAGATT
>JBBIRN010000193.1:0-1692 GCA_037441785.1 Candidatus Aminicenantota bacterium
GCTAAGAATCTCCCTTAATTTCATCAGCGAAAACTATTAACCTCAAAAAAATCAGGCTCAGCCAAAAAGCTTCTGGTAGCGGGCTAAACCTTCTCTCAATATTTCTACCGACTGCTTCAGGTCTTCCTCTTTAAGGACGTAAGCAATTCTCACTTCATCCAGGCCCCGGCCCGGGGTGGCATAAAATCCGGGTCCAGGCGCGACCATAACTGTCTTATGGTCAACAGAAAAATCAGTCAGCATCCACTGCACAAAATGTTCAGCATCTTTAACCGGCAGCCGGCAAATCATGTAAAAGGCACCCTGGGGCTTCTTCAGCACTACCCCGGGAATGGAAGTCAGACCCTCAAACAGCACATCACGCCTTCTCTGGTATTCCTGGCGGATGGGTTCAAAATAACTCATACCCATGCGATAGGCCGCCAGGGCGGCATACTGTTCAACCGAAGGCGGGCAGAGCCTGGCCTGGGCAAACTTCAGAACAGCCTGGTAAACTTCCTGGTTCTTGGTAATCACCGCCCCAATCCGCGCCCCGCAGGAACTGAACCTTTTGGAGATACTGTCCACCACAATGACCTGGTCTTCTATCTCTTTAAATTCCAGGATGCTCTTGTGCTGGAGACCGTCATAGACAAATTCTTTGTAAACTTCATCGCCTATCAAAAAGAGCCGGTGCTTCTTGACTATCTCCACCACTCTCCTCAGCTCTTCTTCTGTATAGACCGTGCCCGTGGGGTTGTTGGGCGAGCAGAGCAGAATGGCTCTCGTCCGGGGTGTAATCAGGGCCTCAATCTGCTCGGCGGCAGGAAGTCTGAAACCATCTTCTACATTTAGCGGCAGGGGCACAATCTTAACGTCAGCAAAAGTGGCATACCCGTTGTAATTGGTGTAGAAAGGCTCAGGGATAATTATCTCATCGCCCGGGTCCGCGACCACGGAAAAAGAAAAATGAATGGCTTCGGAACCACCGATAGTGATTAAAACATTATCAGCAGAAAGGCTGAGGCCATAACCGGCAAAATAATCAGCTATGGCCTGTCTCAGTTCTTCAAAACCCTGAGAAGGTCCGTAGCCAAGAATCGGCCCCTGGTATTCATGAAAGGCCTGGATAATCGGCTTGGGCGTGGGAATATCAGGGTCGCCGATGTTCAGGTGAAAAATGTGAATACCCCTTTTTTTAGCCTCATCCGCAAATGGTTTTAATTTGCGGATAGGAGAGGCCTGGATTTCCTGGGCTCTTCTGGAAATAAACATTTATTAGTCCTCCTGGTCATAAATGAATAACTGTTTTAAAATTATAAAAAATTATGGAAGTTAATACAACCTGGAACTGGAAATCAACTAAAAAGCAAAAGGCCGGGCAGCTTCTTGTGGCTGGCATTTTCCGGTTGCCATACTGTCAATTTTCTGATATTTATTTGGCAAGACCTTAAGGATTTATTCATATGCTGATAGACAGACAGGCCAGAATAATAGAAAAGAAAACCTGGGGTAGTTATCACCTGTTTAAAATTGAATCACCGGAAATAGCTAACCGGGCTGAACCCGGCCAGTTTCTGATGATCAAAGTTTCCAGCCAGCTGCAGCCTCTTCTCCGCAGACCGATCAGCCTGCACAACGCGGAAAACGGCACGGTGGAAATTTTCTTCCAGGTAGCAGGGACGGGCACCCGCTTGCTGGCTGAGAAAGAAG
>JBBIRN010000193.1:1702-4659 GCA_037441785.1 Candidatus Aminicenantota bacterium
CGGGTTCAAACATAGACCTGCTGGGCCCACTCGGCCGGGGCTTTACGGTTGAGGACAGGCTAAAAGGGCAGGAAGTTTTCTGCGTGGGCGGCGGCCGGGGAATTGCGCCCCTGTATTTCCTTGCTCGTAAGCTTAAGGAGGTGGGCGCGAAACCGGTCGTATTTTACGGAGGCCGCAGCCAAGAAGACCTGCCCCTGACCGGAAAGCTAAAAGAACTGGAGCTGGAAATACTGGTCTCTACCGATGACGGCAGTGCCGGTTTCCCCGGCCTGGTGACTGCTCTGGTCAGGGAAACTCTGCCCCACCGCTCGCCTGCTTTTCTCTACGCCTGCGGACCGGAAGCCATGATGGAAAACCTGGCCCAGCTCTGCCAGGAGAAGAACCTGCCGGCCGAATTCTCCCTGGAATCCATCATGGGTTGCGGCTTTGGAGCCTGCTTCGGTTGCGTGAGGAAAATAAGAAGGAATGGCCAGCCTTCTTACCTGAAAATCTGCCAGGAAGGACCGGTTTTTGACCTGGAGGAAATCGTCTGGCAGGAGAAGGAAAATGGTTGACCTGTCAGTGGACCTTGGTTTTTTGAAGCTTAAAAACCCGGTGCTGGCTGCCAGCGGGACGTTTGGTTACGGGCTGGAATTCAAACCTTTCTATGACCTCAATGAACTCGGCGGGTTTGTGGTCAAAGGATTGTACTTCTCTCCCCGAGAAGGAAATAAGCCGCCCCGGCTGGTGGAAACGCCCTGCGGGTTGATTAATTCCATCGGCCTGCAAGGAGTAGGTGTGGAAAAATTCTGCCAGGAGATTCTGCCTCAACTGGCTCAATTAGACACAGCTATTATCGTTAATGTCTGTGGTGAAGATGAAGACGAATACGCCAGGGTGGCAGAATATCTGAGTCGTCATAAAGGTATTTCAGCCTTTGAACTGAACATTTCTTGCCCCAATGTCCGGGAAGGCGGGCGCTGTCCGGCTCAGAACCCGGAAGCTACCTACCGGACGGTAAAAAAAGTTAAAGAAGTTTCTTCTGTCCCCTTAATTACCAAGCTGAGCCCTAACGTGACTGATATTGTCTCGGTGGCCCTGGCGGCTCAAGAGGCTGGCAGCCAGGCCATTTCTCTCATCAACACCCTGCTGGCCATGGCCATAGACATTGAAACTCGCCGACCTCGTCTTCACAACATTTTCGGCGGGCTGAGCGGACCGGCCATAAAGCCCATAGCTGTGCGGATGGTCTTTCAGGTGGCCAGGGCTGTTTCTGTGCCGGTCATTGGTATGGGTGGAATTTTCTCGGCGGAAGATGCTCTGGAATTTATCATGGCTGGAGCTTCAGCCGTTCAGGTAGGAACGGCTAACTTCGTAGACCCGGATGTCTGCCTTAAGATTATAAAAGACCTAAGAAGATGGGCCGAGCAGCACCAAGTGGAAAAGATATCAAGCCTGATTGGCTGCGTAAAAGCCTGAACGGGGTGGTCGGATGGGAAAATTTTTTGTTCAGAAAAGACCGCAAGCAAAAATAAAACCAATAATGAGGTAAAGCGAGATGAAAAAAGAACTTGCCCGCAAAATCATCATCGCCCTTGATGTGAAAAACAAAGAAGAAGCCAGAAAAGTCCTGGAATCTCTGCCTGAAGCCAGGGTGTTCAAGGTGGGGCTGGAACTGTTCACGGCCGAAGGTCCGGGAATGATTGACCTGGTCAAAAGCTACGGAAAAGAAGTTTTTCTGGATCTTAAACTGCATGACATACCAAACACCGTGGCTGGAGCGGTTAGGGCCGCGGTCAAGCATGGAGTGTCCATGCTGACGCTTCACACTTCCGGTGGCCGGGAAATGATGAAAAAAGCCGTGGAGACCGCCCGGGAAACCGCGGAAAAAGAAAACAAGCCCCTTCCTCTACTGCTGGGCGTCACGGTTCTGACCAGCCTCAAAGATGATGATTTAAAAGAGATTGGTTTTTCCGCGGGCACCAGAGAACAGGTTTTGCGGCTGGCCCGGCTGGCCACAGAGGCCGGAATTGAAGGCCTGGTTTGTTCGCCGCAAGAAATAGATTTGTTGAGAGCAGAACTCGGGCAGGAAATTAAAATCATCACTCCGGGCATTCGTCCAGCCTGGGCCGAAGCTCAAGACCAGAAAAGAATCATGACGCCGGCGGAAGCCATAAAGAAAGGAGCAGACTTTCTGGTTATCGGCCGTCCCGTCACCCAGGCCCAGCCGCCAGCAGAAGCTTTTGCCCGGGTGGTGAGAGAATTAGAAGCCGCGGTAAATGGCACTTAAAGAAAAGATAGCACCAAGTACCAGACCAACGATTAAACTGAGCACTATCTCAGCCAGGAGTGTGACCACAAAATAGCCCATGACTTTTTCTGGTGGTGTTTCCATCAAACCAGCCTTAAAGCCAAGATAAAACACATACAGGCTATAAAGGCCGGCCAGCATCACCAGCACACCGAGCAGGGGGAAAATATAAAGAATGCCCGCCACATAGTAGGGGGTCAGACTGTAACCTGCTAGCTTCAGGGCATTCAGCTGGTTAGGCCGGGAAGAAAAGGTTGGAGCCAGTGCGTCAATGATTAAGGCCGCAACAAATATTGAGGCCAGGGTCAGGACATAATAGACAACGGCTCTCCCCAGAGAAAACCCGAAGCCCACTCTTATCCGTCCTTGAACAGGCAGGGTAATTCCAATCACCCAATATCCTATGAATTGCGCTACTGTTGGAATAGCAACTAAAATCATGAGATAGGATTTAAAAAAATCCACTACTGTCGTCTGTTCTTCTTTTATCTTGGCCCATTCTTCCTGAGGCTTAAGTATGATGCCCTGAATTCTTGCTACCAGGTCCATAATTTCCTCCTTCTTTTTCCTGAGTATATTAAACCCGCCCTACTTTAGTCAACATTTTTTTTGGCTCTTTCGTGAAAAGTGTGGTAATTTATTAGGCTTATATGGGCTGTATTTCTTT
>JBBIRN010000194.1:0-4634 GCA_037441785.1 Candidatus Aminicenantota bacterium
TTCATGAAACTGTTCCGTGGTTCTTATAAAATAATCGTAAGAAATGTTGAGCCGCTGCCAGAGTTCCTTGAACCGGCCCACCACCCGGTCAGCCAGTTCTTTGGGGGTAAGCCCTTTTTCGGCCGCTGTTTTTTCTATTTTTTGCCCGTGTTCGTCAGTTCCAGTTAAAAAGAAAACTTCCAGACCTTTTTGCCGGTGGTAGCGGGCCAGGGCATCAGCGATGATGGTGGTATAGGCGTGACCGATGTGGGGAACATCATTAACATAATAAATCGGCGTGGTAACGTAGAATGTTTTTTTAGACTTCTCGACCACCTGGATAACCTCCTTTGATGAGCATCATAGCTTCGGCCCGGGTTGCCGGGTTGTTGCGAAAAGAACCGCGCACCGCGGAGGTGACGGTAATAGCCTTGGGCTTTTTTATGCCACGCATGGACATGCAGAGATGTTCAGCTTCAATGACTACCATAACGCCTAAAGGATTAAGGGCCTCATTCAGGGTGTCGGCAATCTGTTTGGTCAACCTTTCCTGAACCTGGAGCCTCCGGGCCAGAGTGTCCACCAGCCGGGCGATTTTGCTCAAACCGATGATTCTGCCCTCTTTTGGAATGTAAGCCACGTGGGCCACTCCAGCAAAGGGAAGCAGATGGTGTTCGCAAACAGAGTAAAGGGGAATGTTTCTGATGAGCACCATTTCATCGTGTTTTTCATCCTGGAATACTTCCAGGTCAGCGGCCGGGTCCACCAGTGTCCCGCCCAGAATGTCTTCCATCATCCTGGCCACCCGTCCCGGTGTTCCTTTCAGCCCTGGTCTTTCCGGGTCTTCGCCAATGCCTTCCAGCAACAGGCGGACTCCTTTTTCAATTTTTCCCTGGTCCATTTTTCGGACCTGTTTTTTTCTTCTGTTCATTCTTCCCACCATTTATTAGACTTTTCCAGGGCCAGGGTCATTATCCTTTTTACCGGAAGCCCGAGTTTCCTGGCCGCCTGCAGGCAATCTTCATACTCAGGTTGAATGTTCATAACCCTCTGGCCAGCGTACGAAACTTTAACTCTAATTGGCCAGCCTTCTATTTTGATTTGCCTGACCTCACGCTTTAATATTCTTCTTTCTACTGGAAAATAACGTACACCAATGGTTGAGGTTTCTTTAAAAACTTCTTCTATCAGCCTGTCTATTTTATCAAGCTCGGCTAAAAGGGTCAATTTATGGCCCGGCCGGTTTTTTTTCATGACTACCGGAGTAATGTAAGCTTCCAGGGCACCGAGCTCCAGCGCTTGGTTCAGGAAATGACCGAGAATCTGGGGCGAAGAGTCATCCAGGTTGGCTTCCACGAGCATAACTGGCGGCAGGCTGTTTACTTCTTTTTCTTCTCCGTAAAACACGCGTAGGGCATTGGGCTGGTTTTGGAGCTGACGCTGGCCCAGACCGTAACCTATTTTCTCGTATTTTAGCTGTGGCCTGTCTGTCCACTGCTGCCCCAGGGTGGTCAGGATGGCTGCTCCCGTGGGCGTGAGTAACTCCGTTTTTTCATCCGTATGATAGATGACAAAGCCGGTCATTAATTCGGCCACGGCGGGCGGGGGAACAGGCAGAAGTCCGTGCTCAGTGCGGACGAAACCCTGCCCGGTGTTTACAGGAGAAAAAAAGACTGAACTCACCTTAAGCCGATCCAGCAGCCAGCAGCAGCCAACAATGTCGACCAGAGCATCGTCAGCAGCTGCTTCATGTAAGTGCACCCGGTCAAATGTCTGGCCATGAACTCTGGCTTCAGCCGCAAACAACCTTTTAAAAACCAGCAGGGCTTTTTCTTTTACTCTCACCGGCAGCCTGGAATCCTCAATTACTTTTTTCACCTCGCGGAAATTTCTGGCCGGAGATTTGGCCGCGGTTTCTACCTTCACCCGCAGGCCGGCCAGGCCTCCTGACTGCTCGGCTTTAACCTTTATTTTAACCTTGAGCTTTAAAGAAGAAATAGCCTGGTTAAAATCCTCTGGTTCGACCCCCAGCGCCAGCAGGGCACCAAGAATCATGTCGCCGCTGGCCCCGGAGAAGCAATCAAAATAAACGTACTTCATTTTTTAACTCGCCATCATTTATTTATTCTTAAGGATAATAGTTTCCCGCCAAAAAATCAAAACCAGCCTGACGTAGGATTTCTGGCGGCCAGTTTGTTTGTTTAAAATTTGGCTTAAAGCTTGACTAAGCTGAAATTTAAATATATATGAATAACTTCAAGAGGTGAAAAATGAAGGACAAAACTTATCCCCAGGCCCGAGTAGGAATTCTCGGGGGCACCGGACTTTATCAAATTGAAGGTTTGACCAACGTCCAGGAAATCACCTTAGACACTCCCTTCGGTCAACCCTCAGATTCTTACTTGCTTGGTGAGCTGGAAGGGACCAGGGTGGTTTTTCTCAGCCGGCATGGCCGAGGCCACCGGCTTCTACCAGCTGAGGTGAATTACCGGGCCAACATTTTCGGTTTTAAACTTCTGGGAGTGGAAAAAATAATTTCTGTCAACTCGGTTGGCTCACTTAAAGAAGAAATCAAGCCAAGGGATATTGTTCTGGCGGACCAGTTCATAGACCGCACCAGGCGGCCGAATACTTTTTTTGGTCAGGGCCTGGTAGCTCACATCAGTCTGGCGCACCCGGTTTGTTCGGTTCTGTCCAGGCATGTTTACGAAGTGGCCAGAGAACTGGGCTTACGGGTCTGGCCAGCCGGGACTTATGTTTGTATTGAAGGTCCCGCTTTTTCCACTAAAGCAGAGTCCAGAGTTTATCGGCAGTGGGGAGCAGAGGTCATCGGCATGACGGCGGCTACTGAAGCCAAGCTGGCCCGGGAAGCAGAGATGTGCTACGTCACCATGAACCTGGTAACTGACTATGATGTCTGGAAAGAGGGAGAAGAGACGGTCAGCGTGGAACTGGTTCTCTCTAACCTTCAGGCCAACATTACTAACGCCAAAGCCATCATTAAAAAGGCCGTGGCCAGCCTGAGCCGGGTAGAAAACGTGCCCTGTTCCTGTCAGGAAGCCTTGAAAAATGCTCTGGTCACCGCTCCGGAAGCTAGAAATCCCGAGACCGTAGAAAAGTTAAAACCTCTAATCGGAAAATATCTCAGATAATCTGGGGGCATATTTTGAGTCTGGTCATTATTGGTTCAGTGGCCTTTGACACCATTGAGACTCCGGCGGGTAAAAAAGAAAGAATAGTTGGTGGCTCAGCTACTTATGCCGCGCTGGCGGCCAGTTTTTTTACCAGGCCAGGAATAGTCTCGGTTGTCGGCCGGGATTTTCCCCGCTCCATGATGGCTGTTCTTAAAGACAGAGGTGTTGACCTGCGGGGATTAAAAATAAAATCGGGTAAAACTTTTCACTGGCATGGCGTTTACAGCCAGGATACCAACATCAGGACTACCCTGAAGACAGAGATGAATGTTCTGGCTGGCTACCGGCCGGTTTTACCGGAAGAGTTCAGGCAGGCGAACATCCTCTTTTTATCTAACCTGGACCCGGAAGTGCACCCCGAAGTGCTCAGACAGATGAAGAATAAGCCGTTGCTGGCTATGGATACTATACGTTACTGGATTGAAAACAAACCTGAGGCTTTGCTGGAAGCCATCCAGGCCGTAGATGTCCTTTTTGTTAACGATGAAGAATGCCGGCTGATAACCAAGGAATTTAACCTCATTAAAGCGGGCCAGACTCTGAAGAATTCGGGCCCCCGGGTGATCATCGTCAAAAAGGGTGAACATGGGGCTCTGGTCTTCGGGAAGAATTTTGTTTTCAGCGTGGTGGCTCATCCCTGCGAAACGGTCGTTGACCCCACCGGCGCCGGGGATGCCTTTGCCGGGGCTTTCCTCGGCTATCTGGACAGCTGCGGGAAATTTAACCAGCGAGAAATCAGGAAAGCAGCTGTTTACGGCAACCTGGTGGCTTCTCTGGTAATAGAAGATTTTGGGCTGACGGGCCTTCTGAAAGCTTCGCCCTTAGACCTCATAGAAAGATACAAAAGTTTTAAAAAGATAGTTTATTTTTAGCCGGCAATGAATTAAAATTCTGTCTTGATAAATTTTCTGAGTTCAGGGGTAATCATGAAGAAGATAAAACCACCGGTAGAGCCTTTCAGAATCAAAACCGTGGAGAGAATAAAAATTACTAGCCGGAGAGAAAGGGAAGAAATCCTCAAACAGGCTGGCTTTAATGTTTTTAACATTCCCGCGGAAAAAGTTTTTATTGACCTGCTGACGGACTCCGGGACTTCAGCCATGAGTGACAACCAGTGGGCCGGGATGATGGTTGGCGATGAGTCCTATGCTGGGGCGAAAAATTTCTTCCACTTTCAGGATACGGTCCGAAATATTTTTTGCTTTAAACATGTGATTCCCACTCACCAGGGAAGGGCAGCAGAGAGGATTCTTTTTGAAACCCTGCTGAAAAAGGGCGATAGTGTACCTAGTAATATACACTTCGACACCACCAGGGCTAACATTGAGGTGCGGGGAGCGGAGGCTGTAGACCTGGTGATTGATGAAGCTTATGACCCGGATTCTGAACATCCCTTTAAAGGGAACATGGATGTGGAAAAATTAAAGAAGTTCATGGAAAAGAAAGGTCGGGAGAGAATCC
>JBBIRN010000195.1:0-4602 GCA_037441785.1 Candidatus Aminicenantota bacterium
AGACCTGAAATTAAAGGCTCTTTCTCTGTCGTTTTTAAGATAGAAAGCGCCTTGAAGAGATTGATAAGAATCAAAAAAGATTGTTTTTTTTAACGGCACCAGAACCTGGAAAGCCGGGCCGGCAAACAGGGTAAAATCAGGATAAGTTTTTTCCAGGTAGCCAAAGTAGATATCCGAATCATAACCGGCGTTGTTAAGGTAAAAAGCCCGATAGAGATGAAGTGGCCCTAGTTTCCAGGGAGCATTTTTGTAAAGATCCAGAATACTGTTTGCTATCCAGTTAACATTCTGAGCCGTGGCTCCGCTTGCCCAGAGTAGCAGGAACAGTACCAGAGCAATTACTGTTTTTCCCGTTTTTTTATTTCTCAAACCATTCCCCTCTCTTCCTTATATCATTTATCGCTGAGCCGTTCAATAAGCACCTTTTCCCGTAAGGACTACCGGTATGGTCCTGATTAATATACTGATATCCAGCCATAGAGAGAAGTTATCAATGTATTCCAGGTCCAGCTTCATCCAGTTTTCGTGGTCAATTTCATTCCTTCCGGAAATTTGCCACAGGCAGGTGATGCCCGGTTTCATGGAAAATCTACGGCGCTGCCAGACCTCGTATTTCTCTACCTCGCAGGGCACAGTCGGCCGTGGCCCGACAATACTCATGTCTCCGGCCAGAACGTTAAAAAATTGAGGGAACTCGTCTAGGCTGAATTTTCTGAGAATCCTGCCAACTGGCGTTATGTACTGCAGTTTTTTATTCTTGAAGCTGGGAGTAGTCATTTCCTTCAGGTCGTCTACCTTGCTCAGTTCTTTATCGGCATCAATTCGCATGGTGCGGAATTTGAGCAGGTTAAAACGCCGGCCGTGTAACCCCATTCTTTCCTGCTTGAAGAGTACCGGGCCTGGCGAAGTTAATTTTATGGCCAGAGCTGCGGCTATGAAGACCGGGCTGAGAATAAAAACAGCCGCCGAGGCAATGATAATGTCCATGGCTCTTTTTATAAAAAGCTGCCACTCGCTTACCCTGACCGTGTTGTAGCTCAGGAGGGGAATACCGTCTAACTCGGTAATAACCGACCTGGCTATTTTCATGTCAAAAAGGTCTATGGCGATGGAAGTTTCCACCCCTTCTATCTCGCACACCCGGAGGGCTTCTTCAATCTGACTCAACCTGGACCTGGGCAGGATAAAAACTACCTGGTCAACGGCGGTTTGATGGAAAATTCCCGGGAGGTCTTTTAGTCCTCCTATGACTTTAACCCCGGCCATTTCTTTTACATCTCTTGCGGACTCATCGTTGATTATCCCGATAATTTTTATGCCCCAATCGGGGTTGTCTCTGACCTTCTGGATGAATTGGGCTACCCTTTTCCCTGTGCCCACGACCAGAACATGCCGGTAGTTGTAGCCCTGTTCGTGGATTTTTCTTAAAGCCAGATTGACAATAGCCCGGTCTATGAGCAGAGAAATGGTGCCTAAAAGAATAAAGATAAAAAAGAACATCCGGCTGAGATAAGCTGCCTTTAAAACAAAGAGAGTTGTGCCATAGCCAAAAAACATCATGACCGAGGCGTTAATGATGCGCACGGCCGTTCGGTAGTAAGGCTCAATTCTCAGAAATTTGTAGCTGCGGTTGAGCATCAGACAGACCAGCCAGATGGCTAAACCGAGAAAGTAGGCCAGGGCGTACTGATGAAAGGTGGTGAGGGGGCTGCCGGAAACTTCGGCTTCAGGGATTAAAGGCGCTAGCTTTACGTTCAGTCCGATTTTTTCTCTCAAGCCATAGGAGAGGATAAAGGCTAAGGTAAGAAAGAGAATATCAAAGAGAAAGACAGCTTCTTTGAGAAACCTGTCTCTTTCTTTTAGCATAGCTGTGCCCTTTGGCCCTTCTTATTTCCAGAATACCACAGCTTCAGGCATTTTAGTCAAGCGTCCTCAAGACCCGGGCCGGGTTTCCCGCCACTACGGTTCGCGGCGGTACATCTCTGGTAACGACCGCACCGGCGCCGACAATGGCCTCTTCCCCGATGGTGACCCCGGCCAGAATGGTGGCCCCCGAGCCTATGGACGCTCTTTTTTTAACCACGGTGGGAATTACTTTCCAGTCCTGTTCACTCTGCAGTTGCCCCTCGGGCGTGGTGGCTCTGGGGTAAAGGTCGTTAATGAAGGTTACGCCATGCCCGATGAAGACTTCGTCTTCTACGGTCACACCCTCGCAAATGAAGGTATGAGAGGAGATTTTGCAGTTTTTCCCGATAACCGCGCCTTTCTGGATTTCCACAAAAGTGCCGATTTTGGTGTTGTCACCGATGGTGCAGCCATAAAGGTTGACAAAGGCAAAAATTTTTACGTTTTGTCCGAGTTTTACATCCGGGGCAATCCGGCAATATTCCATGATTCTTCTCCTTGCTATTTTAGGGGGACAACCTGTCCCCGATGGGAAATGGATTTATTGGCCGCTTCCAGCAGTTTAACCACTATCAGACCGGCCTGGCCGTTGTTTACTGGCTCAAGGCCTTTTTCCAGGCAATCAAGCAGGTATTCAATTTCTTTTTTCAAAGCCTCAGTACTGTCCAGCTGGGGAATGTAAACGTCGCCGATACGGTAGCTGATCAGCATCTCGTGTTCTTTTTCTTCTGAGGTCTGGATTTTTAACTCCACGCCGCGGTCGTAGACCTTAACTTTTTCATCTGCCAGGACGTCATCCCAGAGCAGCATTTTACGGTTTCCGCTAATGATCGTCCTTCTGACTTTCACCGGACTGAGCCAGTTGACGTGAAAATGAGCGATGAGGTGTGTGTTGTCAAAATAGACGGTAATGTAAGCCACATCCTCAAAGTCGCCATTGTAATGGGAAACACCTTGGGCAGAGACGGCGGCTGGAGTGTCCCTGAGAAGGAAAGTCATGATGGAAAAATCATGCGGTGCCAGGTCCCAGACAACATTGACGTCACGCTGGAAAAGCCCCAGGTTGACCCGGGTTGAGTCGTAGAAAAGAATCTGTCCGAGCTCTCCGGAATCAATCAGTTCCTTCATTTTCTGCACGGCCCCAGTAAAAAGAAAGGTATGGTCGACCATGATTTTCAGGTTTTTTCTGGCTGCCAGCTCCAGAAGCTCCTCAGCCTGAGCCACGCTGGCTGTGAATGGTTTTTCCACCAAGACATGCTTGCCCTGGAGTAAGGCTTTTTTAGCCAGTTCATAATGGGTGGAAACCGGAGTTACCACAGCCACTAAATCGACTTCCGGGTCCCGGACCAGCTCGTCCGGAGATTGGTAGGGTTTAATAAAGGGGTAGATAGAAGCGGCTAAAGATAATCTGTTGGCTCTCGTGTCGCAGATGGCCTTGAGTCTGGCTCGCTGGCTGGTGCTAAAGTTCCGGGCTAAGTTAGGCCCCCAGTAACCGAAACCAATAATGCCCACGTTAACCATGCTCACGCTCCCTTTTCCTCCAGGTCCTTGGCTAAACCCGGTCAGGAAAAATATTTATGTAATGCGTCAGAAATATAATTTATTTGTTCATCCGTGAGCTCAGGAAACATGGGCAGAGAGAGAATCTCACCCTGGTATTCGTGGGCTCTAGGAAAATCTTCAGGTTTATGTTGCATCCAGGCGTAAGCCTGGGCAAAGGGCAAAGCGATGGGGTAGTGGATGTTGGTAGCAATGCCCTGGGATTTAAGGTAATCAATCAGTTTTTCGCGCTCTGGCACCCGAATGCAATAAATGTGAAAGATGTGGGAACAGCCGGGCCGGATTTGCGGACATTTTATCTGGGGGAGGTCAGAGAGAAGCTGGTTTAGTTTCAGGGCATGCTGGTAACGGGCTTTATTCCAGTCGTCAATGTATTTGAGCTTGACGCTGAGGATGGCTGCCTGCAGGCCGTCAAGCCGGCTGTTAATGCCTTCTATTTCGTGGATGTATTTTTTCAGGGAACCGTGGTTGGCAAACAGGCGGGCGCGGCGGGCAAAATCGTCGTCGTTAGTGATGATGGCACCGCCGTCGCCGTAAGCACCGAGGTTTTTACCGGGGTAAAAGCTGAAGGTGCCGGCCAGGCCAAAAGTGCCGGTTTTCTGGCCGTTGAAGGTAGCAAAGTGAGACTGGGCGCAGTCTTCTATCATGAGAAGGTGATGGCGGTCGCAGATGGCTTTGATGCGGTCCAGGGCGGCTGGCTGGCCGTAGAGGTTTACGGGTATAACCGCTTTAGTTTTAGGGGTGATTTTTTCTTCCAGCCGGTCGGGGTCAAGATGATAATATTCATCAATGTCTACGAAGACCGGGCGGGCTCCAGTCTGACTGATGGCTTCAGAGGTGGCGATGAAGGTGTTGGCAGCTGTAATTATTTCATCCCCGGGACCGATACCAGCAGCTTTAAGGCTGATGTAGATGGCGTCTGTTCCGTTAGCGCAGCTTATGCAGTGTTTAACCCCGTATTTACTGGCAAAAGCCTGTTCAAAGGCTTCCACGTATTTTCCGCCCACAAAAGCGGTGTCGTTGAGAACTGATTGAATGGCCGCATCAATTTCAGGCTTTATGGAAAGATACTGGCTCTTCAAATCAACAAATGGTATGTTTGGCATGTTATTGGTTCCCTTTCTTACCTTGGTTCTG
>JBBIRN010000196.1:0-4579 GCA_037441785.1 Candidatus Aminicenantota bacterium
AAAACCCTGTTCAAAAAGAAAATCGTCTTGCTTTATTTTCTGGGCATCATGGCTTATGTGGGCACAGAACAGGGACTGGCGAACTGGATTTCCCAGTTCTTAAAAACCTACCACGGGCTTGACCCCCAGACCGCCGGCGCCCGAGCTGTCTCCTACTTCTGGGGCTTGATGACCCTGGGCGGTATCCTGGGGCTGGTGCTCTTAAAGCTTTTTGACAGCCGAAAAGTTCTGGTGGGTGCCACTTTTCTGGCTCTGATAAATTTCACTCTGGCTCTTTTTGGGCCTGCGCACCTTCTAGTCTTTAACCTGAAGATTCCAGGCTTTCATTCCGGCCAAGTTGAAATCTTTACCTTTTCCCTGCTGGGTTTCTTTGCCTCGGTCATGTGGCCCATCATCTTTTCTCTGGCTCTTAACTCCGTAGAAAGTTACCAGGGAGCCTTTTCCGGGATTCTGTGCACCGGTATTATCGGTGGAGCTCTTCTGCCACTTCTTATTGGCTGGCTTGGCGACCATTTTGGCCTGCGCCTGGGGATGTTTGTCCTCTACCTCACTCTTTCTTACATTCTGAGCATCGGGTTCTGGGCTCGCCCTCTTATCAGCAATGAAACCATCAGCCTCAGAAAGAAAAAAATTAAGGAGTAAAAAAAATGGCCCTGGTTGGCGTGGACCTTGGCGGAACTTATGTCAGAGCCGGTCTGGTAGAAAACGGCCGTCTGGTTAAAGTTGTTGCCCGACCGATTAGCAGTCAGGGCACTTCCGAGGAAGTCCTGTCTGATGTGATTTCGGTGCTGGAATCGGTTGTTTCCCCGGAAGTTCAGGGCCTCGGTGTCGGGGTACCCAGTGTGGTGGACCTGGCCACTGGCACCATTTACGATGTGCAGAACATCCCGGCCTGGAAAGAAGTACCTCTGAGAAAAATTCTGGAAGACCGCTTTAACCTCCCTGTTTACGTGAATAACGACGCCAATTGCTTTGCCGTGGGTGAAAAACACTTCGGTCTGGGCCAAAATTTTGACCACCTGGTAGGGCTCATCGTGGGCACGGGACTGGGAGCTGGGCTCATCATCAACGGAAAGCTCTATTCTGGCCCAAATTGCGGAGCGGGCGAATTCGGTATGCTGCCCTACCTGGACGCCAATTTTGAACGCTACGCCTCAGGGCAGTTTTTCCTGAAATCTTACGGCCGCTCCGGAAAAGAATTTTATGAGCTGGCCAGAGCCGGAGATACAGAAGCTAAAAAAATTTTTGCAGAATTCGGCCACCATCTGGGAGAAGCTCTGAAAGCCATCATGTACGCCGTGGACCCGGAAGCCATCATCCTGGACGGGTCAGTCAGCAAGGCGTTTGAGTTTTTTAAGGACACTATGTTTGAAGCTATCTCATCGTTTGCTTATTCCATCGCCCTCAAGAAGATTCAGGTTAAAGTCTCCAGCACAGAAAACATCGCTATCCTGGGAGCGGCAGCTCTTTATTTAGACAATCTCCAGCCCTGATAATCCCTGAACTTAGAACTTTATTTCACCGGCCAATCCAGATGAATATTTTTTAACACTTCTCTGAGCAGGTCAGCTGAATTTTTTCCCTCAACTACCAGCATAAAAACATCCACGCCGTTTGCCAGAGCCAGGGCGGATTTGGTCACGGAAACAAGACGTGGACTTTTCCTGCCCAAAACTTTTTCATAACCAGAGATTCCGTCTTTGACTTCTTTTTTTAACAATTCCACCAGGTAGTTATTAAAATCTCCAGCGGGCAACCATCCTTCCTGTGTTAGCTTAATTGTCTGTCCCTGACTGTTCTTCAGCAGGACCAAAGTCTTATCCGGCCAGACGCGGTCCAGGGCCGAAAATTCAAAACCAGCCGGCGCTTCCAGGCTCAGGCGAAGCCCGTAGTTGTAATAACGGTTTCCCCTGACTTCATAAAGAGGCTGATTCTCAGCCACTTTAAATTTCTTCCCGGCCAATTCATACTCAAGAATTTCTATCTCCAGGTAGCCGATGATTTTCTGAACCGGAAGAAGAAGTTCACCCAGGCCCTCTTCCAGGCTGCTCCAGGCTACAGCCAGCCTGGCGGCATCGGCTACGCCCGGGGAGCAGAGTGCGGCATCAAGCGGTACCCAACGGTCTTTAATCCAGGCTTCCACCCAGGCGTGGCCACCCCAGACGCCGTTGACGTAAGCCAGCCCAACCACGTAGCGCGAAGGTAAATTAGCCGCTCTCAGGAGTGAAGCTAAAAGCGCGGCGTAGCCAGCACAAGTTCCCTTCTTTGTTTTTATCACTTCAGAAGCCGGAGCAAAAACAAAGCCCAGGTCAAAACTCATGTTCTTGGCCACCCAGTCTCTAAGCTTCAGAGCTTTCTCCAGCTCCGTCTTTTCCGGGCCAGCAGCTTCTCTGGCCACCTTCTTTATCTCCGGGTCTTCGGGCTGCAGGTAAGCGTTGGATTTGAGGAAAAGTTCTTTTTGCTCGGCCGTCAGGACAAAACCCGGCGGAAGGTTAAACTCAGCTATTCTCAACACCAGGACCACAGTGTCATGGTCTTTTTTAATTATCTTCTGATAATCATTTTCCAGCTCTGGCCAGCCCAGCTCCGGCTTTTTGTGCTTGAGCCTGACCACCAGCCGGTCCAGGTTTCTGGCCTGAGGCAGCCGCACGTTGGCTTTGATGAGCGAAGAAGAAAGCTGGTCCGGACCGGGTTTTACCTCTTCCAGTCCGCTTTTCGCCTCTTTCTCATCTGATAAAACCATGACCATCTGGCCAAAAGGCGAAGGTTCTTCTGAGCGAACTTCATTACCCTCTTCATCTATCCAGACGTTTCTGGTCTGAGGCAGGCCCGTGAATTTTTCTTCCAGCTTCCGCGTCTTTACTTTCTTAGCTCCGAAGTTTAATTCTTCTTCCGCCACCAGGGTTCTTTCTCCCCTGACTACCTGACTCAGCTCGGCCATCAAAGTCTGAAATTCCAGGCGGTCGCCAGGGTTCTTTAACTTTTCCTGGGTTAAGTTCGTGATGCCGGCCGGTCCCAGAAGCTCCCCGGAAAACTTCAGCTCTCGGCTGTAACTCCGGCCGCCGGTCGTGGTTTTCAACCTGACCAGGTCGTTCTCCACTTCGGCTTCAACCAGGATGACCGAGGAAGAAAGAACTTCTTCTGTGCGGACCTTTTCCAGCCGGCCTGATTCTGTCTCCACGT
Organism: Candidatus Aminicenantota bacterium; assembly: GCA_037441785.1. Lineage (GTDB taxonomy): Bacteria > Acidobacteriota > Aminicenantia > Aminicenantales > Saccharicenantaceae > Saccharicenans. The sequence goes on from JBBIRN010000196.1 coordinate 3,184, forward strand.
TTTCGCTGTTGATGACCATCTCAATTTTCTTGCCCAACCGGTTAAAAATCATCCGGGACTCAGAGACTGTTTTTATCTTTTTCTGTCCATTTTCTTCAAAGGGGCCGCCGTATTCTTTAATGTAGCCAACTTTCTGCTGGCCGAGAAAAATGGCGAACCAGCGCGTCTCCAGCTGTGGCCCGGCGGCAGCACCAGCCTGAGCCAGCACGGGCACTCTGAAAACCAAGGCCAGGCTCAGCCAGCCAAGAACATAACCAAGACCAAGAATTTTAGTCCAATTCTTATCTTTTGTTTTCCAAAACTTCATCTGGCTACCTCAGTTTGTTTTTCTGAAATGTTTTTGTTCTATTTTAACTCAAAAATCTCCCTCGGAGCTAAATTTTATTTTGGCCTGTTGCTCATTTTTTCTCTCTATGCTATAAGCAATTAAATTAAAAGGAGCTGGATGGAAATTTGAAAGGCCTGCTCATTTTATTTTACGTCCTGGGGCAAATTTTCATCGGCCTCTATCTTTCCCGCCGGATTAAAAACGAAGACGATTTCCTAGTCGGCGGCCGGCGGGTTTCTTTTTTCCTGGTTTCTTTTTCTCTGTTCGCCACCTGGTTTGGCGCGGAAACTTGCCTTGGTTCCTCAGGAGCTGTTTACGAGCTGGGGCTTTCTGGCAGCCGGGCTGACCCTTTTGGCTTCAGCCTGTGCCTTTTTCTGATGGGTTTCTTACTGGCCAAAAAACTCCGGGCGGGAAATTATCTAACACTGGCTGATTTTATCAAAGACCGATATGGTAGCCTGTCAGAAAAACTGGTGGTCTGGGTGATGATTCCCTCTTCCATCATCTGGGGGGCGGCTCAGCTGAGGGCTTTTGGCCAGATTCTCTCCGTTTCTACAGCCCTGCCACTTAACCTGATGATCTGCCTTTCAGCCTTGCTGGTGATTTTTTACACAGTGCTCGGGGGGTTGCTGGGCGATATTTACACAGACCTTATCCAGGGACTTATCGTCGTGGGCAGTCTGCTGACTCTGCTGATTATCATACTGAGCAGAACGCCTGACCTCGCTGGCATAATCCACCACATGCCTGCCAGCCGCTGGAAAATCCTGGGCGTGGGGGAAAGCATCTGGGAAAGGCTCGACCGCTGGGCCGTACCAGTCCTTGGCTCCCTGGTGGTTCAGGAAGCTATCTCCCGCTTCTTAGCCGCCCGCAGCCCGCGTGAGGCCGTCAGGGCCTGCCATCTGGCCGGCGGCCTTTACTTTTTTACCGGTGCCATTCCCCTTTTTCTCGGGTTCATCGGCCCCTGGGTTTTGCCCGGAATTTCTGCCCGCGAAAACTTTCTGGTGCTTCTTTCTCACGAACATCTGCCAGACCTCCTCTCGGTAATTTTTCTCGGGGCCTTAATTT
>JBBIRN010000197.1:0-4221 GCA_037441785.1 Candidatus Aminicenantota bacterium
AACTGAGACACCGGGCCGCTGACCTCCGGCAGGAATTTTCCCGGGTTCTGGAGCAGGTGCAAAAAGAACTATCAGACTTTGGAAAAAAACTCCAGCCGGCCAGCGAACAGGAAATTTATCATCTTCTCAAGGGCACTAAGCTTAATCCACAAACAGACGGCTGGGCCTGGCTTGACCAGAACCTGAAACCTCTGTTCTGGTTTGGGAACGTGGCAGACCTGGAACAACAGGTGGCGGACTGGCCCGCAACCAAATCATCGCTTCTGGAGCAGTGCCTGGTCATAAGAGACCGGGCCTCTTACTATCTGGTTCGCCTACGTCAAATTCGGGAGAATAGAGTTCTGGCCAGGTTCAAGCTCCTGGCTTTTAGACCCCAGTTCCAGTCCTCTTACCTCAAAGAGTTTGAACTTCTGGGTTCAGCCCGTCGCGCTGGAGGTGACGTTAATTTCTGGGAATACACGGCCGATATCCAGCCGCTGGAAAGCCTGTTTTCCCGCCATAGCGAGGAATACTTTAGCCCTCAAAGAGAAGAGAGAGAAAGCCGCAGCCTTTATTTCCCACTGCGAAACGAAAAAGGAAGAATCCTGGCTACCGTAACTCTCAACTCCATCCAGCTCTGGGAAAAGAAGAACGATTTATTCCAATACTTAAAGCTCAGCGCCTATTTTTCTTCCTGGCGGGTGCTTTTAAAAGTGGTTTAAAAAATCGCCGAGCCGGGAAATTTACCCTCTGGCTGGGAAGTTTTCTGGGACTGTCTTTGATAAGACTGATTCTGGTCCTGGCCAGCGAGCTTAAACTTCTGACCAGGTTAAGAATATTTTCTCCAGAAATAGCCGCGGTTCCCACCTCCCTAAAAATTTTAAAATCGCCGGCTGACATATTTTTGACCGTTTCTCTGGCGTCGGTCTTTTTCTACCTGAGCGAGAAAATTTTCTTCCGTCCTGAGCCGGAGAACAACGAGGAAAAAACAGAGGACCAAACCAGAGCAGGTCGGCTGGACAGAATAATCCGCCTGGGGCTGGTTTCCAACCTAAGTGCTTTTTTAATATTTCTGATGGTCTATCTTACGCAAAAAATAGTCCTCAACTCTAACCTGAACCTCACCGGCTTCATCTTCAGCCTGCCTTCCCTTCTTCTCTACCTCATCCTGTTTATGCTTCTCTTCAGCTCTCTGAATTTTTTAATCAAGCCGCTCGTTAGCTTTAATTTTAAGAATTCTTCCAGTTATCTAAAAGATTATTCAATCTATCTTTCAGGCGGCCTGGTATTTTATGCCTTAATAACACTGGTCAGCTCTACCGGCCCCGGCTTTCTGGCTCAGGTTCTGTTTTGGCTGTTACTCCCTCTTATCTTTCTAAAAATCAAGCCGGGACTCTACGCCAATCTCCTTCTAATTTTTCTGGCCAGCGGTTTGCAGTTTTACGTCCTCCAGACCGGCACCATCAACAGGACCCAGCAGCTCACAGAAAGTGTGCTGGTTCACCAGGTGGTCAGCCAAAAATCCTGGGGAGAGATGGTGCTCAAACAATCTTTTGCTGAGCTGCAGAAAAAAAACCGGGAAATAAGCAGCTTTTTCTCCAGCCCGGCAGAGCGAAATTTCGCCCGCTACCTCTGGAATAAAACCATCATTTCCCGAGTCAACTGGAACTCCTGTCTCTACCTGCAAAACCAGGAGAAAAAAATCCTTTCTTCTTTCTCCCTTAATCTGCCCCTGTTTCCCGAACAGACAGACCACCTGCCATTTTCCCCTGTTCCGGAATTTCAAGAATATTTTCTGGACATCATGGGCCGGGAAAAACATTTTCTGGTGGGCTACCAGGATTTCGGCCGTCCAGAAAATCCCCTCGGTCGTCTGGTGATCTGGTTGAGCCTGGACCCGGAACTGCTACCCTTTTACCACTCCGCCAACCCCTATTTTGAATTGCTTCGCCTGAATACTTTACCTTCCCTCCGGAATTTTCCCGTGGACTTAGTGGTCTTTAACCAAAAAGGACAGATTCTACACAACACCTCCAGGCTGGCTTTCCCCCCGCCTGAAATTTACCCGGAGAGCCCTGGACCGACGGCCACCTGGATGGATTTAAAAGCGGAAAACAGGGTTCTTCGCAGTTATGTCCTGCTTCTTGAAGACGGTAATATTTACGTGTTCTTCTACCCCAAACCAACTTTCAGAAATCTTCTCACCGCTTATTTTAAAATTTTCTTCCTGTACCTGGTTTTTTCTGCCCTCTACCTGCTCGTCCGCCTTCTGAAGCACAAAAAACACCTCCAGTTAGCTCAGACCTTTTCTGTCCGGGTTTACCTGGCCTTTTTTGCCGCTACTCTTATTCCCCTTTTCCTCTTTATTTTCTTTACTCAGAACATGGTGCAGAAAATATTTGCTGACCGGTTTGTGCAGGAGGCTACCAGCCGGGCCTATTTTGCCAGAAGCATTCTGGATGATTTTATCAGCCTGCAGGAACAGAATTCCAGCCGACCGGCAGAAATTTCTCAGGACCTGGTCTTCTGGATTAGCAACACCTTAAACAACGACGTCAACCTCTTCAAAAACGGGCGTTATCTTTCATCCAGCCGGGCCGAGTTCTTTGAAACAGGCATTATGTCCCAGCTCCTGGACGGAGAAACTTATTACCGTCTGACTTTCCTGAAAGAACCGCTGGTGGTCAGCCGACGAACCATCGGTACTTTCTCCTACCAGACCTTAACCATTCCCTTCCCTTACCAGGAAGATGTTTATTTTCTATCGCTGCCTTTTCCTCTGGAGCAAAAGGAAATTGCTGAAACAACCCGGCAGGTAATTGAATTCCTGCTTTTCAGCTCTTTCTTTTTAATCCTGCTGATTGCTCTTTTCGCCCGCACCATCAAGAGAATGATCATCGTTCCGATAGATAAATTAATCAGAGCCACGCGAGAAGTGAGCCTCGGGCATCTGGATGTGCGGGTGGAGCACCAGGCCCAGGATGAACTCCGACACCTGGTAGATGGCTTTAACTCCATGGTGGAAAGCCTGAAAACGCATGAGAAGGAACTGGCCGAGATGAGCCAGAAACTGGCCTGGACAGAAATGGCCAGGAAAGTAGCTCATGAGATCAAAAACCCACTTACTCCCATCAAGCTTTCAGCCGAACACATTCTTAAAGTTTATCAGGATAAGCATCCTGATTTCGGACGCATTCTGCAGGAATCCATTTCCTACATCATCTCTGAGGTGGAAAACCTGCGGCGCATTGCCCAGGATTTCATGTCCATTGCCCGGGAAGCCGGCGAAGGGAAAGAACCGGTAGACCTTGTTCCTCTGGCGCAGGAACTTCTAGGACCTTTTAAAAATACTCTGGCGGAAAGGATAAAATTTGAGTTTAAGACTGAAGGCCAGAAATTCGTGGTCCTGGGCTCGCCGGGAAAGATTAAAGTGGCCATCAGGAATATAATCATCAACGCCGTAGAAGCCATCAAGAACAGAGGCCAGGTGGTGCTCACTCTTAGAGAAACACCAGCGGAAATTGAAGTGGAAATCAGGGATTCGGGTGTCGGTATGCCACCAGAAGTTCAGGAACGACTCTTTGAGCCGTACTTTTCCACCAAACCCGGGGGCACCGGCCTGGGTCTGGCCATTTGCCGGAAGATTATGGAAGAACATGAAGGGAAAATACTGGTGGAAAGCCAGCCGGGCCGCGGAACAAAGATAACCCTCGTTTTTCCTAAATGGCTGGAGAAGGAAAATCAAGGAAATTAAGGAAACCTCGCCTCTGAAAAAAATATTTTGACCTCAGCCAGATGGTAGAAGTGCGGGCCTGTTTGTGGCAAAATAGAGAGAAAAGAGAATAAGGCGCAGATTTAAATGATAAAGTTAAAAAAAATAAAAAGAGAGATAAAGAGAGTTCTAAAATGAAAAAATTAGTTGTTTATTACAGCCTTACCGGAAATACCAAAAAGGTAGCAGAAGCCATCTATGAAGTTCTACCAGAACCAAAAAGCCTGAAGCCTCTGGCTGAAGTCCAGAATGTTGATGATTATGATTTAATTTTTATCGGTTTCCCTGTTCATTCTCACAGTTTACCTTACAAGGTGGAAACCTTCTTAAAGAACCTTCCTTCTGGTAAAAAGATAGCTCTTTTTATGACCCACGGTTCTATTCCTGGCACCAGGCTTTCACTGGAAGCCATGGAGCAGGCGCTGGTTTTAACCGGCCAGAATAAAGTCCTGGGTACCTTTAGCTGCCGG
>JBBIRN010000197.1:4238-4462 GCA_037441785.1 Candidatus Aminicenantota bacterium
AAGTTTCACCTCAGGCGCTGGAAATTCTGGGAAAATCACCCGAGCACGAGTTCTGGACCGAGATGGCTGTTACTGCCGCCTCCCATCCCGACCAACATGATTTAGAAGACGCCAAAACATTCGCCCGGCTTGTTATGACCGAAGCCAGTCAATAATTTTTCTGGCCATATTGGCTTAAATTTGTCGCCAGAGTTTTTTCTGTCTTTTTAAATTAATTTCTCTAC
>JBBIRN010000198.1:0-4451 GCA_037441785.1 Candidatus Aminicenantota bacterium
GAGGAAAGAGCTAGGTGGAAAAAAGAAGCCGGCACTAACCCAGAACTGGCTCGTCTGACTGAAGTTGAGCTGCACAAGAGGTTTAGCCTGCCCGCTACCTGCCTGATTTTTGTTTTCCTGGGAGTTGGTCTGGGCTGGAGGAAATGGCGGGGTGGCCGGCTGACCGGTTATGCATTGAGTGTGCTGGTCCTTCTGGCTTATTACAGTCTTCTGGTGGTGGGAGAAGAGTCAGCCATTAAAGGGAAGCAACCTCCAGCTCTGGCCATGTGGTGGCCGAACCTGTTAATTTTTGTTTTCGGCCTCTTTTTCTATTTAACCAGCTACCGTGTAGAATCAGGTAGAAGTCAGAAAATTTTTTATCAGCTTAAAGAATTAAAGGCCAGATTTTTAAGAAGAAATTACAGAGCGGCGGTTGTTTCTGAAGACAGAGTCAGGAGAACCAGGCCCTGGCCCGTTTTACTCGACCGCTATCTTATGTTCAGGTTTTTAAAGCTGGTTCTGGTGGTCTTTTTGGCTCTGATTTTGGTGCTGTCCCTCATTACTTTTTTCCAGAATCTGGACCTGGTCAAAGAAAATCAGAAGCCCGTCAGACTGCTTTTAGGCTATCTCTGGTATAAGCTTCCGGAATTCTCTCTGCTGGCTGGCCTGATGGCCCTGCTTATAAGTTGTTCGCTGCTCCTCAGCTATCTTTACCGGAAAGAGGAAATTGCAGCCATGATCACCGCCGGCTACAGTTATTACAGAATTATCCTGCCTTTGCTTCTTGTCGCTCTTGTTCTGGTTATTCCCGGCTTTTTTCTGCAGGACCGGGTCATACCCAGAAGCAACGCCAGGGCCGAAGAAATCTGGAGTTATGTTTCAGACCGGCCCATCCGGACTTTTTCTTATTTCAGCCACTACTGGCTAAGAAGTAAAGATGGTAGGAGTTTTTATCATTATGACCTGTTAGACCCTAAATCCAGAATCGTAGGTAATTTCCTGGCTCTGGAACTGGAAGCAGAGCAGTTTCAGCTGCGAAAAATTATTTTTGCCAGGCAGGCTAAGATTGAGAGAGATGGCCTGCAGCTTTTTTCCGGCTGGTCAAGAATATTTTCCCAGAACGGTTCAAATTATTTCCCTTTTGAGTCCCAGACCCTGGCTTTAAGCCAAGCAGAAGGATATTTTCTGAGAGAGTGGAAAGAACCAGCCACCATGAGCATTTCTGAGCTCAAGCTTTACAGTCAGGACCTGGTCAGAATGGGAGCTTCAGCTAATAGATTTCTGCTGGAAGTAGAATTTCGTCGGGCTTTTTCCTGGGCCTTTTTTGTCCTGGTTGTCATTTCCCTTTTGGCTGTTAACCTGACCGGGGATAAGGGCTTTCTCTGGCCTCTGGCCATAAGCCTGGTGGGTGGTTTTGTCTACTGGCAGACGATGGCTCTTTTCCGCAGCTTGGGCCTGAGTGAGGTTCTTTCTCCTTTTCTGGCGGCCTGGAGCCCACAAATTCTGTTCCTTCTACTCGGGGGGTATTTCCTCTTCAGGGTAAAGACTTAGCCTTGTCTACGCTTTTACATCTTGTATTTGCCCAGGTCTTCCGGGCTCAGGCTTTCCAGCCACTGTTTGAGTTTTTCTGAATTTTCCAGGTTCTCGTCAAATTTCAGGCCGTGAGCTTTCCTGAGTACTTCATCACTAACGTAGATGGGAGCCTGTACCCTCAGGGCCAGGGCAATGGCATCAGAGGGTCTGGAGTCAACCTGGTAATGGATATCGTTTTGCGCCAGATAAATAATGGCATAAAAGGTGTTATCCCGGACATCGTTGACCACGATTTTTTCTACTTTGATGTTTAATTCGTCCAGAAAATTTTTCATCAGGTCATGGGTCATGGGCCGGGGGGTGGGGATGCCTTCTAAGCTGAGGGCTATGGCATTGGCTTCAAAAACACCAATCCAGATGGGGAGGATTTGTTCGGAAATGGGGTCTTCCAGCACGACAATGGGCATCTTGGAAATAGGGTCTACCACCAGACCTTTGATTTTCATCAAAATGTCCATTTATTCCTCCCGTTTTTACAATTTTAATATAGGGTGGCCAGGGTGTATTGTCAAGGAAAAGCTGGCTGTGTTCATGAGGAGAAAAGGATTTTAATTTTGCCATAAAGCCCGTCATAGCCCGCTTCCACCTGCACCTGGCCGTTTCTCATGGATTCTATGGCCTGGCAGAGGGTGGCAGGCTCTATCCGGCGCAGCTCTTGGACCGGAACTTCAGTTAAAACCGCAAGTTCGCTGCCGAATTCGGCTACCATCTGGAAATAGAGGTTCTGGACTGCCCTGGCGCTGGTTTTCTTGCCTAAAACCTGGGCTATTAATTCATCCAGGGGAATCAGGTGGCGGTAGGGAATTCTGTTTTGGGGTTGAAAGCCAGGTGGCCGGTCGGCTAATTCTTCTACCCGGTGTAGAACACCGATAGTCAATTTTTTTCCGCAGACCGGGCAGAGGTTTCTGTGTTTAAGACTCTCTTCTGGCGAACAGACTACCTGGCATTGCCGATGTCCGTCATAATGATATTTACCCTCTTCTGGGAAAAATTCTATGGTCCACAGGAATTTATCGCGGTCAGCGGACCTTATGGCCTGAACTAGACTCTTAAAAGATAAATCTATGTGGAAGACGTTTGCTTCCCGGCCTATTTTAGCGGGTGAATGGGCGTCTGAATTGGACACTAGGGTAAACCGGTCCAGAGCGGACAGACGCCAGTTCATCCCCGGGTCAGAAGAAAGACCAGTTTCCAGTGCAAAAATGTGGGGAGAAAGCTCTTCAAAGCATTCTTCCACCCGGTCAAATCCTGAATTGGCTCCCAGAAGAGAAAACCAGGGTGTCCAGATATGGGCCGGGATGACCACCACTTCTGGCGAAATGTCCAGCATCATCTTTAAAAAAGTTTTGGCCTCCAGCCCCAGTATCGGACGACCATCTGCTTGCAGGTTGCCAAGCAAGGACAGCCGTTGATTGATTTTTTCAGCCGTCTCTATTTCCGGAACCAGCAGCAGGAGGTGAATTTTTCGCACCCGACCATCCTTGGAAAAGATAAGGCTTATTTCTGCGGAGAGGATGAAGTAAACATCATCTTTTTTGAAAGGAAGTTTTTTCAACCAGGGAGAAAGAAATTCTCCCGGGTGGTTTTTCAGGCAGAAAAGACCATTCCCCTGGGGCTCAAGCTTTTCTTTAATGGAGGACATCCATGCCGGATGGGTGAAATCTCCGGTGCCCAGAATTTTTAAACCTTTAATCCTGGCCCAGGCAGCCATATTCTCCAGGGTCATATCCTGAGAAGTCGCCCGGGAATATTTAGAGTGCACATGCAGGTCAGCGATCAATTTCATTTTGTTTGTCTTAGGCCTTATTTATCTTGTCCTGCTATTTCAATCCTGCTTTTCCAGACAGGATTAGCGGCTACGACAAATTTAGGCTTAAAAGGCTCAGCCCGCACTACTTTGATTTGAGCAACTGCTGGCCCTGGCGGGCATATTCTTCAGACCTGGAATAATCTCCCAGCCGGTTGTAAAGGTCAGCCAGCAGGAAATATCCCAGGGGAGCATTTTCTTTATCCGGTTTTAACTCCAGACCTTTTTTAGTCAAGCGGATAGCTTCCTCCAGGTTTTCGCCTCTTTTCAGGTATATTCTGGCCAGATAAAAATAAGTCAGAGGAAAATCAGGCTCGGCCTGCAGGGCCTGCTTCAAGGTTTCCAGCTCTTCTTCTTCTCGTCCGAGCAGGCGATAAAGCCTGGCCAGGTTAAAGAGAGCTTTGAAATGGTTGGGAGAGGAAGCAATTTCTTGCTGATAAAGCGAGATGGCTTCTTCCAGACGGTTCTGTTTTTCACGAAGCTGAGCCAGGTTGTAACGCAGGTTGAGAAGTGTCGGGTTAATGGCCAGAGCAGCCGAGAGATGACTTTCGGCGCAGGCCAGGTCATCTTGGTTAAGGCAAATGGCCGCGATGGCGTTGTGAGCTGAAGCTGAACGCGGGTTTTTGGCCAGGCATTTTTCAAAGTATGGCAAGGCCTTGGCATAATTTTTTCTCAGAGCATAGAGGCTGCCCAGCACATGGTAAAATTGCGGGTCTTCAAACCCTCGGTTGACCTGCTCCATGATGAATTTTTCAGCCTGGTCCAGCTGATTGAGAGCGGCGTAACAGTTAGCGATGTTGATGACCGCAAAGGAATCATCAGGTTTAAGGTCCAGCGATTTTTTAAAAGCTTCCAGAGCTTCAGCAAATTTTCTGGCTTTGAAATAGACATTGCCCAGCGCAAAAAAGCCGTCGCTTATGGTCGGGTCCTCTTTCAGGATGTTATTAAGGATGTCGACCGCTTCGGCCAACTGGCCCGAGAGCCCGATTTCCCTGGCTTTAGAAATCTGGTTGAAGATTTCAATTTTTTCTTTGGGGTCAGCCAGCTTTTTACCCTTAAGTTTAGCCGGGTC
>JBBIRN010000199.1:0-4432 GCA_037441785.1 Candidatus Aminicenantota bacterium
GAGCTGGTCTGTCTTTTGGTTCAGCGTCTTCTGCTCAACTTCTTTTTGTTCTTCAGGCTCATCAAACTGTCGTGTGTATCCTTCAGCGACATTTCCTACTACGGCATCGGCCTCAAACCAGTCTGAATCCTTCATTCCGGCCGGCTCAAAAATATTTTTTCTGACATATTCATAATAATCCATCCCAGAGGCAGCGCTAATAATTTCTCCGAGCACGACATAACCGCCGTTAGAATAAATTTCCCTTGAACCCGGCTCAAAGGCTAGCGGCTTGGAAGCAAAAAAACGCAGGTAATCGCGGTTATGTCTGATGAAATCCTTGGGCGTGTCCCTGAATTCGGGGCCAAAGAAATCTCCAATACCCGAAGTCATGTTTACCAGATGCCGCACAGTGACTTTTTCCCGGGCTTCGGCGTTGGGATAACCTGGCAAGAATTTTCCCAGCCGGTCATCCAAACTCAGCTTGCCTTTGTGCGCCAGCTGGCCAATGGCAATCTTAGTAAAAATTTTGTTTATAGAGCCAAGGTTGAACCTGGTGTTGAGCTGGTTGGGAACAGAAAATTCCTTGCTGGCATAGCCATAGGCTTTGAAAAAGATTGGCTGGAAGTTTTGGGCCACCAGTGCTACCCCGGAGAATTTGTCTTCAGCCGCAGCGCGTTTTATTTCTTCCTCAATTTGCTGGAGGGCTTGAGAGAGGCTCATCGCTGGCAGGGGAGGAGCCAGGTCTTCGGGTCCGGCCTCATCTACGAGCAGACCTTTGAGAAAATAATTTTTACTTTGACCATTGCTTCTGAGCTCAAAAACCAGGCCTATTTTAAACAGTTCCTTCTGGTTGTTGGTAATGAATATTTCAATGGTCCCGGGCGCCAGGCTTGCCACTTTAATCAACCTTATCTCGCCAAACCGCTGCCTTAAGCCCAGAAGCCGCCTTGCTCGCTCTTCGGCGGGAAGCTCCCTGAGCTTATCTGAAGGAAGAGCCGTCCTGAAAAATTCAGTAAGCCCGGCTCTGTCCGCTCTTTCAAAAGCTTTCCAGAAAGATTCGGCCTGCTTTCCCACCTCTGAACCCGGGAAGACTGTAGCGGTTTGCTTCTGCCCTGACTTGGCTTCAGCCTGGGCGATGATGCCTCTGTTGTATTTTTCATAAGGGGAAGCCGATAAGGATAAGTGAAAAATGACGAGCAGAAAAGCAGCCATGGTAGCAATGAGTGAGAAAAATATTCCTGGGGCCAAACCGGCTTTATTTCTCTTTTTAATCCTCATTTTAATCCTCATTTTTAGTTTGACCAAGAAATTTGATTTATCGTTTTCCTTCCCTTCCATAATCATTAATTTAACCCTCCTTTTTAAACAGTTTGTATAACTCTGATAGTTAGTTAGCTGCCTTATTCCAGACAACAAACAGTCTCTCAATTAAATTATCACATCCAGCATATTAAACTAAAATTCTATTATCCAGATGCGTTTAAAAGTATTAGACACAATTAAAATTATCTGCAATGATTTATAACTTTATTTCATAAACGTAACTAAAAATGGGGTGATGGGTTGAAGAAAGATGGGTTTTAAAATATTATCATATCTCAGGTTGAGGAATAGCTGGCGCTTATGGTAACAGCCGATACTGCTCAGGAAGAGCTGATTTTATTTAGCAGCGGCTGATTCTGTTGGGTGATATTGAGTGATAGGTGGTTCTATTTAGAAGTAGCTGAGATTGTTAAGGAGCAGCTTATAATATTGAGGGAGGGCTGGCTCCACTGAGGGATGACTGATCCCATTGAGCGATGGCTGATTTAACGAAGAAGAGGCTGAAAGAATTGAGGAGCAGATGATAATCACGCAGATAGGACTTATCAGGCAGGCCTTAAAGGTTATCTTTTTTTAAAGAATAATTTCTCGGGGATAGCCGGGGATAAATGAATAAAAGCTGAGCTTTCTTTATTAGTACAGGAAAAAGGTGAGAACAAAAATTATTGGAAAAATAGAAAAACAAAACGGAAACAAAAACAAAAAAACGGAAAACGAACCAAAAAAAACAGAAATAATAAATCTCAGGAGGTAAAGATGAGGTTTAAGTTAAAAGCCATCATCGGTATTTTGTTGGTCAGTCTGCTGTGCCTTCCGTTCTTTGTTTTTGCGGATGAAGGCATGTGGATGCCGCACCAGATGCGGATGCTCAACCTGCAGCAGCTCGGCCTCAAGATGAACCCGGATGACCTTTACAAAAAGGACGGCACCGGCTTAATGAGCGCCGTGGTCAACCTGGGTGGCGGCACCGGAGAGTTTGTCAGCCCCGACGGGCTTATTCTCACCAACCACCACGTGGCCTTTGGTGCCATTCAGAGAGCTTCCAGCAAGGACCACGATTACATCACCGACGGTTTCCTGGCTATGACCCGGGAGCAGGAAATCCCGGCCCAGGGTTACACCGCAGACATTCTGCTCGGCTACGAAGAAGTTACGGCCCGTGTCCTTTCCAAGGTCAAACCCAAAATGACCCCGGCTCAGAAGTATGACGCCATTGAGGCGGCCATAAAGGAAATCGTGGCTGAAGCCGAAAAAGCCGGTCCTGACATCAGAGCCAGTGTCGTGGCCATGTACAGCGGCAATCAATACTATTTATATCGGTTTAAGAGGATTAAGGATGTGCGCCTGGTCTTAGCCCCACCCCAAGACCTCGGCAACTACGGCGGCGAAGTGGACAACTGGATGTGGCCCCGCCACACCTGCGACTTTTCCTTCCTCCGAGCCTACGTTTCCAAAGACGGGATTGGCGTTGATTACAGCCCGGAAAACGTCCCCTACAAACCCAAGGTCTGGCTGAAAATTTCCACCGAAGGCGTTAAGGAAGGCGATTTTACTTTTGTCATGGGCTATCCCGGCCGCACCTACCGCAACAACCTGGCGGTGGAAATAGAGTATGACTTCAACTCCATGGTCAAGCGCATAGCTGAATTCCAGGACATCATCAATTTCATAGAAAACGCCAGCAAGGGCAATAAAGAAACTGAAATCCGCTATGCTAACATGCTCAAGGGTCTTTACAACTCGCTCAAGAACATGCAGGGCAAAGTGGAAGGCATGAAAAAAGTTAACCTGATTGAACGCAAGAAAGAGCAGGAAAAAGAATTTTTAGCCTGGGTCAACACCAGCCCCGAACGGCAGGAAAAGTATGGGAAAGTCCTGGATCAGATGGCTGATTACATGAAGCGCTACGATGTGTTTGCGGCCAAGAACGAGCTCCTTAGCAACATCATCAGCCCTTACTTCGGCTCCACCGTCCTGTCTCAGGCTTATACCATTTACCGCACCGTCTTAGAACGCCAGAAACCTGATAAGGACCGTGAAGCCGCCTACCAGGACCGCAACCTGCCCTACATCAAGCAGAGAATTCAGTTGGCCGAACGCGGCTATGTTTTTAACACCGACCGCGAGTTCTTCAAGCACCAGCTTAAGAAGATGATGAACCTGCCGCCCGATAAAGTGCCCGCTGCTTTTAGAGCTCTTCTGGCTCAGAAATCAGAAAAAGCCATAGATGAATACGTGGATAATCTTTACAAAAATACCATCCTCGGCGACCCGCAGAAGCGACTGGAGCTTCTGGAAAAGAAGCCGGCGGAATTGATGAAATTAAATGACCCCTTTATCAACCTGGCCGCTGAGCTGGAAAAAGAACTCAAAGTGGTGCGCGAGGAGAGCAAAGCCTGGGCTCAAGAAAGAGCCGACATCAAAAAGCTTTACGAAGCGGCCCTCCTGGAAATGAAAGAAGGGAAGCTGGCGCCCGACGCCAACAGCACCATTCGCTTCACTTACGGTCTGGTTGAGGGCTACAGCCCGCGCGATGCCGTCATCTACAAGCCCATCACCACCCTCAAAGGCGTGATGGAAAAAGAAACCGGCGAATTTCCCTTCCACGTTCCAGCCAAGCTCAAAGAACTTTACCAGAAGCGCGATTTCGGCCGCTTTGAAGACCCCATTCTCAAAGATGTACCAGCCTGCTTCCTCAACACCACCAACGTCACCGGCGGTAATTCTGGCTCACCGACCCTCAACGCTAAAGGCGAGCAGGTGGGCATCATCTTTGACATGACTTATGAAAGCGTCATCGGCGATTACTACATCATTCCCGAATGGCAGCGTTCCATCAGCGTGGACATCCGCTATGTCCTGTTCATCACCGAAAAATTCTCCGGCGCTCACCACCTGATGAAAGAAATGGGTCTTTGCCTGGGTGAACACGAGAAAGAGCAGAAGTAAGGCAGTGGTAAGATAGCTGCTTCTTTTTAGCTTTTTGGAAAGTACTTAAGAAAAAATTTCCGGGGTCCGGTAAATCAGAGCCGGGCCCCGGATTTTTTTTGAAACCGGATTTTTCTCCAGGCGGTTAAACTCCCTAAACTCCAGTGCTTGATACACTCCCAATGAAACACTTCCTGCA
>JBBIRN010000200.1:0-4381 GCA_037441785.1 Candidatus Aminicenantota bacterium
ATTATTCTAAGATGCCTATCCCCATGGCTGTTTCCCCTTTACTCTTAAATATACACGGTCATTATCTCTACAAATTATTATATGTTGTTTATAAGAACATTAAATTATTCAAAAATCCAACCCCTCATTTATTTATCCAAGTTTAAGATAAAAAAAAAAAAACACCTTGTCAAGTATTTTTTTCTTTCAGGTCAGGAGATCGTATTAAGTAAAATAAGGAGTAACCAATTGATTATTATTAATCTAGGCAAATTAAAGATTTTGCAGGATGGGAAGGCAGGCAGGCGGACTCTTCTCGCATGAATTACCGAGTACCAATTCATGGTTGGCGGGCAGTGGGTGGCTCATCCCGGCGGCATCATTGATTATGAAGTAAACATCGTGCCGGAGAAAAAAGACGACCCAATCGTTAAAGGGCTTAAAGACTTCAAAATGCACTCTGAGCAGTACTACATGCACGTGGACCCTGGAGTGGAAGTCCTGGCTACCACCACCTTCAGCGGCAAGTATGCTCCCTGGATTGAAGGGGTGGTTATGCCGGTGGTCTGGAAAAAATACTACGGCAAGGGCCGGGTGTTCTATTGTTCCCTCGGTCATGTGGCAGCTGATTTTGACGTGCCGGAGGCGAGGGAAATTGTTAAGAGGGGCATCCTCTGGGCCACCCGGGTTTTTTAATTTGCAATCCAATTACCATTTATCAAGAAAATAACTGTTTTGTCGACTATGGTCGAAACTTTCTTGATTTTCCTTTTTCTGTCGATTATAGTCGAAATTTTTTAAGCCCAGGTTTTTTGCTCAGTCAGCCAGGCCTTCGGTTGATTCTTTTTTGCCAGCCTTCACCATCAGAGGCTCAGCGTGGTGAATTTCAGGCGCCTTGATGAATTTTTCAACAATAGTCTTTGTCCCTTTGATGTTCAATTGCTCAAACAGAAAAGCAAAGTGTTTCTCCAGGTCTTCACCAATGGCCCTCAGGCTCTCTTCAGGCAAAGTCCAGAACTGCTTCTTAAAGGGGCCAACCGCCTTTTTCCTGGTTTTGTAGATGAACTGAGCTTCAGTGTCGGTGGGCTTTCTCTCGGAAGCGGCGTTGACCTTGAGCCATTCATACATTTCCTGGCGCAGGCTTTCCGGCACGGCTTTATGCTCCATTATCATATTCTGGAAGGCTGTAGCCAAGTGAACCTCGCAGGTTTGAACCTCCACAAACTTATGAAAGGCGGAATCCGGAAGAGTGCTGGCTCCATGCTGTACCACTCCACCCAGCCCGTATTTTTTCCGGGCCAGCTCACCGAGCCGCTTTAAAACATCAAAGTCAATGGCCACCTGAGCCAGAGTTCCATCGGGTAGAACCACACCGCCGTGATGTGTGCCGGTCTGAATGCTCAGCTTGCTCACGCCTTCTACCTCACCTTTAACGCGGTTGAAGCCTTTCATAAAGGCTTCCAGGTCTTCTTCTGTGCTGTTTCTTTCGCCTACTTCACCGATTTCGCCGCCAACCGAAACAGTTACCCCGGCTGGCTGTTTTTCCCGGATAAAACGGGTAAACTCAGCGCAGAGCTCGTAATTAAGTTTCTGTTGCTCGTCTAAATCGGGCCTGGATATATCCACCAACGTTGAAGTGTCTATGTCAATGTTGTAAAAACCAGCGGTAATAGCCTCCTCAATCAGCTCTTTTATGGCTTTGATTTCTGAGTCCGGGTCCTGTTTGAATTTTTTGGCTGAAGCCTGGAAATGGTCGCCCTGGATGAAAACCGGACCGCGATAACCTTCCTTAATGGCTGCGGCCAGCACCGCGCTCACGTACTCCGACGGTCTCTGGTCGGTGTAGCTTATCTCGCTCCGGGCAATTTCAAAAATAAAAGCGCCGGCGTCCAGTTTTCTGGCCGCTCTGAACACGGCCCTGGCTGAATCATAAGCCAGCATCCTCAGGTTCATGGCCGGCACGGTAAAATTGAGCGGCGCTTCACCTCGTCCCCTGGCCATATAAAGCTCATGAATGGAGGCCGGCCTTATGCCCAGGGCCTGGGCCGCTTCCCAGATTATCCAGCGGGCTACAGCCTTAGTGGCCTCATCTCCAAACACCCCCTGAAAAATAAGAGCGGAAATATTCTCCTGCAAAACCTTTTCATCCACTACCTTAACCCTCTGTCGCTCAACCTGAACCGCGCCTTTCAGCAATCCCAGAATTTCCTGCAGTTTTGTCTCGCTCATAGTCTTCTCCTTTCTTTTCAATTCGGGTTAGTTTTTCCTCTTAAGTATAGCATATCTTTTCGCTCAATTAAGCTTGTCCCCCTTAAATTTATCCAGAAAAATCAGGCCGAAGAAGACTTTTCTTGACAGCAATTCTTCAAGGGCTATATAGTAGGCAAGATGTTAAAAATTTCTTTGAGTTTGTTTTGCCAGATATATGCCAAAAGTGCGACCAAAAAAGACCTTTTCAAATTAAAGGAGAAGGCTCAATGATAAAAAAAATCATAGCCCGCCGAAAAATTAGGAATTTTTCTTTTGCCTCAGCTTCCCTCATCTCAGTTATAGCTCTTTTAATTTTTTCGCAATTGATCCTCTCTCAAACAGCCTTTGCCGCTTCAACCAAAAAGAAAGAGGAAGCCCTGGCTTCTATAGAAAAACACAAAGCCGAGATTATTGTCCTGAGCGACCAGGTCTGGCGCCTGGCTGAAACCGCTCTTCTGGAAACGCAATCAGCCAAATTGCTGGCCGATTATCTTGAAGCTCAGGGATTCAAGGTGGAACGCGGAGTAGCTGGCCTCTCCACAGCCTTTGTCGCTACTTTTGGTCAGGGACATCCTATCATCGGTGTTCTGGGAGAATACGATGCCCTCCCTGGCCTGTCTCAAAAAGCCATTCCTAAAAAGGAAGCGCTGGAGCCAGGAGCACCAGGCCATGGCTGCGGCCACAACCTGCTGGGCACGGCTGCTTTAAGCTCCGCCCTGGCCATCAAAGAGCTGATTGAGCAAGGCAAACTTAAAGGCACCATCCGATTTTATGGAACGCCAGCCGAGGAAGCCATCGGCGGCAAAGTTTATATGGTTCGGGCCGGTTTGTTCAACGACCTGGATGTCTGCCTGACCTGGCATCCCGATGAAAAAACCAGGCCCTCAGTTGATGGCTCTCAAGCCATAATAGAATTCTACGTGGAATTTTTTGGAAAAACCGCCCATGCCGCCGGTGATCCCTGGAATGGCCGAAGCGCTGTGGCAGCCATGGAGTTATTTCTCACTGGCCTGAACCGAATGCGGGAATTTGTCCGGCCCACTGTTCGCCTGCATTATTCCATCCTTAACGGAGGCGATGTGCCAAACGTTGTTCCAGCTTATGCCCGGGCCTGGGTCTGGCTGCGTGACTCCAAAGGCACAAGAGTTCAGCAACTGTTTGAGCGAGCACAGCACCTGGTTCAAGGTGCGGCTATGATGGCTGAAGTTGATTATAAAATTACCATCAATGGCGGTAACTGGGAAACTCTGGTCAACCTAACTGGAGAAAAATTGATGTATGAAAACATGAAGTGGCTGGGCCCGATTAAATTCACTCCTGAAGAACAGGAATTTGCTAAGGAGATTCAGCGCTCCTTAGGACTGGAGCCAAAAGGACTGGATGGGAGCCTTCAGCCCTGGGCCGAACCCAAACCTGACCCGGAAGGCGGCTCCACTGATGTTGGTGATGTTAGCTGGCAGGTTCCTACACTTGCTCTGACTGCCACCACTGCTCCGGTTGATGCTCCCTGGCATGCCTGGCCGGTGGTAGCCTGCGGCGGTATGTCCATCGGTCACCAGGGCTTGCTCTACGCCGCTAAGGTGCTGGCCGCCACCATGGTTGATTTGTACGAGAACCCAAAGTATATCCAGGCCATTAAAGAAGAATTTGAACAGAAAAGAAAAGGTGTGGTTTACAAACCGTTTGTTCCCGAAGGCCCGCCAATTCTCATTAAACGATAGTTTTCCCAGAGGTCGTGGCGGATAAGGAGTACCATTAGCACCTCAGGCCTCAGGCTGTAATACTGAGTAACGTAGGGCTCAAGCTCTTTTTCTGACCGCCTGGAGGCTTCCGCTGCCGACATTATAACTAAAGCTGCCGGCTCCAGGCTTTCCACCTGCTCATTTGAAGTCCAGTAGCCAACCTGAGTGTATTTTCGTAAATACCAGGGCAGCGGCCAGGTTTCATCGGGCGGAGCAATCACCCGGATGAGCATATTTTTACCTTCCTCAGCTACCTGGCTCATTTCATCCACCCTGGCCACCAGCCTCATAAAATCGGGAGAAGTCTGGGCATAGACATAAGGATTATCAGGGTAGGAATGAAAATAAAAATTTACCAGATAAGCCTGCCAGCTTGTCCAGAAAAGAAGAGCCCCGGCCAGAATAATTTT
>JBBIRN010000201.1:0-4324 GCA_037441785.1 Candidatus Aminicenantota bacterium
TTTAGGTAGAACTCTTCCACTTTGCCCTGTTCAGGGTAGAGAAGAAGAATCACCACCGGAAAGCCCAGACCCTTGGCTTTGTTAATGGTCATTATTTTTACGGCTTCAATGTTTTCTGGTACATCTATGGTCCAGATGTTTTTATCGTCGGTCGGTTCAAAAGAAAACTTGATGAAGTCCCGGAGATTACTCTTGCCCTGTCCCTCAAAATTCAAGATGACTTCCAGCAGCTTGATGAGAGAGCCTTCTTCCCTGGGAAAGAGCTCAAAAGGGGAGAACACCCGGTATATCTGACAGACAAGGTCATAAAGCGGGAGGTAACCGGCGGTCTTAAAAAAGTTTTCAAAATAACGGTCCCACAGTCGGGGAAAAGTTTCCCGGAAGCTGGCGTAAAGCGGTACCTTATGGTTCTGAGTTGTTTCCAGAATAAATTCCTGAAAGGTTTTTAAATCAACCTCCAGCCCTTCCTGCCGGAGCTTACTCTGGAAAAGTTGACCCAGGATAAAAACTGAAAAGTTCAGGTTATCCAGTGGATAGTCAAGAAATTGTAAGAAGGCCAGAATTTCCCGGATAATTTGCCTGTTTCTAATATCCAGGGCGGAATAAGGAACAAAGGGTATGCCTTTCTCGTTGAGCCAAGAAGCCACCTCTTTAACCTTTTCGTTTTCGTAGGCCAGGATGGCCAGGTCACAGAAGCGGTAACCCCTGTTCTTTAAATCTTCTATCAGAGCCTGGACTTCTTTTTTTCCCGGCTGTTCTGCGGCCGTCTCGTTTTCCTCAGGAAAATTGTGGTCTGCATCCTGGGCTTCTTCGTTCTGTTTTTTCTGGTCCAGCTTCAAAAAATTAAATTCCACATAACCTTTTGGCGAGTCGTCGGCCGGAGGAACAGCCTGGCAGGCAAAATCGTCCAGCCCGCTTTGCCTGGCTGCTTCTTTCCACTGGCCCGCTTCCCGCCACTTCTGGCACTCCTCTGGCAGCTGTTTTATACCCAGGGGGAAAATCTTTTTTACCCATTCCAGAATTTCTGGCCGGCTGCGCCGGTTTTGAGAAAGTTCTTTAACTTCGGGCTTAACAGAAGGAAAACCTTCCGTTCCGTTTATCAGGTTTACCATAATCTGATAATCAGCTTCCCGGAAACCGTAGATAGCTTGCTTGGTGTCTCCCACCAGAAAAAGGCTTCCTTCCTGGGAAAGGGCGTTTTCAATAAGAGGGTAAAGGTTCTGCCATTGCAGGGGAGAGGTGTCCTGAAATTCATCTATCAGGTAGTGGTAAATGCGTCCACCAAGAGAGAGGTAAATATCAGGCACAATACCACTCTCCAGGTAGTTGGCTAAATAGCAGTGTATGTCTTCCAGGAAAACGAGGCCCTGTTCCTTTTTGGTCTGGTTGAGCAGCTGCAAAAATTTCTGGTAGATTTGCAGGTGAGGTTGATAAAAATACCTGGCGTGAAGTTCTTTGTACTTATTGATGGTCTCTTTCAGTTCTTCCAGTTTTTCCTGAATTTCCACGGGTGTGTTTTTAAAGGGCAGAGTTTTAAAATCATGGTCCAGCCAGTCTCTAAGTCTGTCCCTGGCCAGTTTATTCCACAGGGCAGAACGCTGCCGCGGGGCCGGGCAAGCGCTAATCATTTCCTTTAGTTTCTGGAGCTGCTTTTTAAATTTTTCTTCCAGTTCTTGAACTTCCTGGCGGGCCCGGGAAAGAGAATAAAGTGACGGCTGACGGTTAGAGCCAGCCAGTTTTTTGTTCAGCTTGAAGAAAAAATCCTGGAGCTTTTCGGCTGGGTCCCAGATAAAAGCCTCGGTAGAACCGCGCATTTCTTCCAGGTTCCGTAAAATTTCGCTGAAGCATTCATCCTCGGGTGTGTCGGGTTTAAGATTTCTCAGCAAGCGGGAATGAGCATAAGAGGTGACGGGCCAGGCATTGAGGGTTATTTCCACCTCCGGGCTCAGGCCGAGTTCCACGGCGGAGGCTTTAAAAATATCGGTCATAAAGCTGTCAATGGTCATAACCTGAAAATCACTGAAATGATGGAAAAGGGAGGTTAAAATCTTCTCGGCTCGCTGTCTGAGCTGTTCTTCTGAGACCGGTAGCTCCTCCAGTATCTGTTTAATCTCTTCTGTCCCGGTGGCAAAATAGCAGGCTTTTAACCAGTTTAAGATTCTTTCTTTCATTTCCTTGGCCGCGTTGCGCGTAAAAGTAATGGCCAAGATCTGCCGGGGATGGTTGTGTTTAATGTTTTCTGAAAGCAGAAACTGAGTATAACGGAGGGTAAGAGCTCGGGTTTTACCTGTACCGGCCGAGGCTTTAAGTATTATAAACTCAGGAAATCTTGGTTCTTTTTTATTTGTTCCCTTTGATGTCATGCCCTCTCATTTTATAGCAAAAACTGCGGAGAAAAAAGTGGGCCGGAGGGTTAAACGGGAATCAGACAAAAGCTGAAATAAAAGTATAAACGGCAAACCCGGAAAGCAGCAAACCGAGGATGACCAGCATTTTTTTAAAGGTTTCTTCCTGAATTTTTGCTTGATAATGGGAAACGATGCGCACCAGGAAAAAATACCAGAGTATAGCTCCAAAACCGCAGGAAGCAGCAAAGAGCACTGCTAGTCCCATTCCGCTTTTAAGCAGCCCATGGGCGGTTACGGTACCGGCCACGCCTATCCAAAAAGCGTAGAGCGAAGGATTGGAAATATAGAGGAAAAGAACGCCAAAAAGGGGACGGGAGTTCTGGAAATGGAACTTTTTTCTTCTTTCAGGCTAAATTTTTTGGAGTCATGCATCAATTTTAGTCCAAGAAGCAGGATGACCAGGCTGGCCACAATTTTGAGGACATGAGAATAGCGGGAAAGATTTAGGGAAATATGAAAAAGTCCTACCAAAGCAATCAGACAATAGCTGAAATCAAGGAGGGCGGTGGTCAGGCCAGCCAGCATGCCATGGAAAAAATCTCTCTTCAGGGTCTGAGAAATGATGTAGAGGTTTACCGGTCCTACCGGCACCGCAGCAAAAAAGCCTATCAGAAAACCAATCACCATAAACATGATGCCAGTCAACAACCAAATAGATTAATAATTAATCGCCACTTTTCAGATATTACAAGCTTTAAAAATAACCTAAATTATGAAGATAATCAAGAGAGCAGGTAGAAAACCGAAGCAATGGGATGAATATTAACGGATAAATTTAGACGATCAGATTGAGGTGGCGGCCAGGTTGTTTATTTTTACATCTTCGGGATGGAAGTGTCCGAAGATTCTTCTTCCAGGTCGCTTTCCATGCCCAGAAGCTTGGCAATTCCTTCATAAACCATTTTTAGGGATTTCTTCTGTTCTTGAAGCTGAGCCAGAGTTTGACGAACGCGTTGCAGTTCTTTTTCCACCTCAGCATCAATAGAAGCCAGCTGGGCTTTGACATCTTCCATGGTCTTCTTATAGAGTTCTTCTTGTTCTTTGGAGATGGCCATCTTTTTGACTCCTTTTACCCTCCAATTTATTTATTTAATCCAAAACCAATGGTTATCGGTTTCCATACTCTTACTTTAACACCATCTTTCTCGGCTGGCAAGAATTTCCATTTCTTAACCGCGTTGATTGCTTCTTTTTCCAGCCCAACCGAGCCCTTGATGCCTCTTATCACTGCCGCCTCCAGCACTTCACCTGTTTCCGAAATGAGAACATTAAGAATGACATTTCCTTTGATGCCCATCCTTCTATCCACCTCAGGATAAACAGGCTCTACTGTTTTCACTATTTTGGGCTCCACATCAACCATGTTAAGGGGAACCAGGTCGCCGGTCTTGACCTTGACCGTGGGAATGACCGCCTGGGCGTTTTCGTTTGACGTCTGAGGGGGTTGTTCCGAAGTTTCTGCTTTTTGCTCTTCCTTCTGGGGCTCGTTGCCGGTCAGGAGCACTTTATGTTCTTCGGTTGGAGAAGTTGCTGGAGTGGTGGCTGATGGCTGATTAAGGGCTAAAGCAGGCGTTTGCTGTGGGGTAATAGGAGCTGCAGCCGGCGCTTCAACTTTTTTAGTTGTTTTGTTTCCCGCCGGCTGATTGCTGCTGGCCGGTTTCTGGTTTTTGAATTCAGCTATCTGTTTTTCTATCTGCTGGTCCAGGTTTGGCTCGGGCGTCTCTTTTTTGGGCTGTTCAGTAGAGACGGTCTGAATGGCTGCGGTCTGGTCGCTCTTCTGTCCGGAAAAAGTCGGGGTTTCTTTTTTCTTGAAGACCAGAAAACCTACCAGAGCTATGACCACCATCAGACCAAGAGCAAGACCGATAAATTTTCCGGCTCCTTTTTTCGTTTCTTTTTCCTCTTCTTCTTTCTTT
>JBBIRN010000202.1:0-4306 GCA_037441785.1 Candidatus Aminicenantota bacterium
CTTTTTTACTAAATTCTTACCCTGGTCTTCAAGTCTTTCTTTAATTTTTGCTGGATGGTTGGCAGGCGGGTAATTGTCTACAACCCATTCGCCAGAAACAGCACTGCTGGCAGGTTTTCTTCCACAATGCTTCTTAGGTCATTTTCTGGGTTAAAGAAGCCGCCTGAAAGAAAGTCCACGGGCGGAAGCTCAACAGTAAAGGCCGGGATTTTAAACAGGCCATAAACCCAGTCAGCAAAATCTCCGTTGCTCAAATACAGCGAAGAAGAGGAGCGGCCAGGATGGTATTCCCGGCCATGAACCTGAAAAATTAAGCTGGACATTTGTTCGGCCAGCCACTGCAGCAGAGCTTCATCTTCTGTGGGCTGGTCAGCATAACTCCAGGGATAAAGAATCGTCTGAGAATAGCTATGGTAAGAAATGGCGGCGGCAAAGTTATGTTCCTGGAAAAGCTGGCTTACGGCCAAAGTCTCAGGTTCAGACAGGGGAGCTGAGCCTCGGTAAGTGTCTGAAGAGGGGTTAGGACTTGAACCCTGATTATCACATCCCCATTGAAAGGAATAGTTGCGGTTGAGGTCCACGCCAAAAGAGCCATCCGGGTTCAAGCGCCGGTTTTTTCTCCACAGCCGGTAATTAAATATAGAATAATCCAGCCCGTCCGGGTTTACTAAGGGAATGACCCAGATAGCAGCCCGGTCAATTATGTTTCTGATGGACTGGTTGCTTGAATAGTTATCAACGAGGTGCTGGGCGATAAGCAAAGGGACTTCTACCGAAATCCATTCTCTGGCGTGATGACCTCCGATTAAAGCCAGGCCGGGTTCATCTTCCACCAGCCCCGGGTTTTTGCTTATCTTAAGACCGTAGACATTCCTGTTTTCCAGACTTTGGCCGAGAATGTACAACCTGGCGATTTGCGGATGACTGGAGGCCATTTTTTTTAGTTCAGCCGCCGTTTCAGAGTAGGAATGGTAAGCGCCGTTGAGGCCGCCCTGTGTCAGGGGATTAGCTTTGCTGGTAGGAGAGACCCTGGGTTTAAATAGATGCGGGAAATTGGCGGTTTCTACCCGGAGTGAAGGGAAAACCTGTTTCAGTTGAGAGAGTTTTTCACTGCTTACCAGAAAATAGCTGCGGCCACGCTGTTCCAGCAGCGGGTCAAGCTCCCACTTGCTGATGATTTCAGCTGAGAGGCGATGAGGGAGGCTTATTATTTCCTGCTTGGGATTCTGGGCTTCAGCCGGCCGGAAAAAAGAGGTGGCGGCTAAAAGTAAAATAAACAGAAGAATGAAGCGAAAACTTAAGCTCAGAGAAGCTTTCTTTCTGGTTCTCATTTTTGCTTCCGGCAACCGATAAATTTATTCAGGAGAGCTGGCCTGAGCTGGAGTGAAAGGCATACTTTTTGGTTGGTTAGATTATGCCCCGAACCCTTTTCCAGCCCGATGGCGGTAGAAAGAATTAAGAGAAAATCAGCGTTGCCCATCCCGCTACCGAAAGTGAGATAGTAGTAAGTGGAGCGGACATCGGTCATCGGTTGAGGGTCTATCATGATTCCTGCATAATAGGGAGCTTCCCATTGTTTTCTGAGAAACCTGAAGGTTGATTTATAACTCAGGCCAGAGCTGAGTCTGAGGATGTTTTTAAAATTTCTTTCCAGTGTTTCGCCAAAATAATTAAAAGTATAAGACTTCCAGCCGAAATAAATGGCTTCGGCTGAGATATCAAGAGCCGCTGAAATTTTATAAAAAGCACCCAGCCCGGTGATTAGAGGCATACGGACTCGGTCGTTTCCAGCGCCCGGAATTTCCACCTGAGTTTCCTCTGAATAAAAGGCAGAAAGACTGGTGCCTTGAAATTTACGGGTGTAGGGGGGAATAAGGCTCCAGCCCAGAGCCAATTTCTCGTTAAACTGGTAGAGAAGACCAAAAACCAGGTACCTTCCGCTTATCTTCTGGTTTCTGACATCCTTCAAGTTGACGTTGTCCACCCAGAGGATTTCCTCAAAATTTCTCCTAAGGTATCCGTTTAGCACGGCCAGGGTAAGGCCAAATGATAACCGGGGGCCAAGCGAACGAGCCAGGCCCACCGCGTAGACTTCCTGCCGGCCCGTCTGAGAAAGGAGCAGCTGTTCATACAGCAGTCCATCCCTGGCCAAGGAGTAATCAATTTTGGGACGGCTGTAGTTTTCAGTTTGGGCATAGGCTCCCGCCAGAGTCCAGCCCTTAATCCGGCCTGAGAAACTGGCGTAGCTGAGACCTGTCGTCAGACAGTTAAGGTTACCCGTGGTGGACAGGACTCCAGTATTAACCATCCAGAATTTGTAAAGCCGGGCTTGCTGGAATCTGAAGCTAAAATCCAGAACCGACCCGGATGAGCCGGCAGCCAGCGCCGCCGGGTTGCCAAGCAGTGAGGCACCAGAATTAAGTAGAACAATCTGCCTTAAGCCGGCTCCGAGGGAAGGGGCTGAATCTGCTCCGAAGTTATTCCAGGAACCAAGGGGAGATTCTTCCAGGTATTGTTCGGGAGATAATTGAGCTTTGAGTTCATTGGGGATAAATAGCAGGTAGGTGATAAAAAAAATAAATAAGACCCGGACTTCCCTTCCGTAGTTCATGGACAGCAGAATTTTATCACCACTGACTTTATTTTTGAACCTGAAATTAGTATCATATTTGGCAATGAGAAGGTGCTAACATGACTAAGAAGGAAAACAGAATTAAAATCAGGAGCATGGGAATTTATCTCCCGGAAAAAATTCTGACCAATGCCGACTTAGAAAAAATGGTGGATACTTCTGATGAATGGATCACGACCAGAACTGGTATCAAAGAAAGAAGGATTGCCCGGGAAGATGAAGTAACTTCTGACCTGGGCGTGGCCGCCGCCAGAAAAGCTCTGGAAAATGGTGGTCTGAAACCCCAGGAGGTGGATTTGATACTGGTGGCCACCAACACTCCGGACACCATTTTCCCTTCCACAGCCTGCTGGATTCAAAAGAAACTGGGAGTAAGTGAGATTCCGGCTTTTGACCTTCAGGCCGGCTGTACTAGTTTGCTCTACGGAATGATAGTGGCAGAAGCTCTTATTTTGAGCGGTTCTCTTAACAGAGTCCTTCTCATCGGAGTAGATGTTCTGTCCAAAATCACTAACTGGGAAGACCGGACCACCTGCGTGCTTTTTGGCGACGGCGCTGGAGCCCTGATTCTGGAAAGAAGTGAAGATGAATCAGGCATGGTTTCCCATTTCTGGGGGGCCGATGGTTCGCTGGGCGAGCTTTTGATGCTACCCGGCGGTGGGACGTTACACCCAACCAGCGAAGAAACCCTGCGCCAGAAGATGCAATACCTGTACATGAAAGGTAATGACGTCTTCAAGCATGCGGTCAAAAGGATGGGGGAATCAGCGTTAGAAGCTTTAAAGAAAGCTGACCTGGATAAGAGCCAGGTTGATTACCTTATTCCTCATCAGGCTAATTTCAGAATAATTGATGCTACCAGAGAAAGGTTGAATTTAAGCCCGGAGAAAGTGGTGGTCAACGTTGACCGATACGGAAACATGTCCGTAGCTACCATACCCGTGGCTCTCTATGAACTGGCGGAATCCGGGAAGCTTAAAAAGGGCAATATAATCGTCATGGTGGCTTTTGGAGCAGGCTTTACCTGGGCTTCAGTAGTTTACCGCTGGTAAAAAAGGCGCCAGCCTTTTTTTCCGGATAATAGCTGCCCCTGACGACCGGGCTTAAGCCAAGAAGAAAAGAGTCTTACAAATTTTCTGGCTAACCAGAGAAGGTCGGGCGCAGCATTTGTGGCAAAATTTATTTTCTATCACGGGAAATTTTATTTTTGCGTTTCAGAAATATTCTGTGTCTTACTTTATGCACTGATAATCCTTCTGATTTGAGAATCAGCGGACAAGAAAATAGCCTGAGGTACTGACCTGGTTAATTTTCCAGTTATTCTTTGTTCAATTCTTCAAAAACCTTGATCAGGTCAGACTTTTCCAGTTTTCCCACATGTCTCATCCTGATTTTTCCGTTCTTGTCAATAAAAATGGAAGTGGGAATGTACTGACCTGGTTTGAAGGCCATCACTATATCTCTTCCGACCAGAGCCACAGGGTAATTCATCCTGGCCTGCTCTACAAATTTTTTCAGTTCAGCTTCAGGTAGGTCGTCTACTGAGAACCCGAGTATTTCCAGACCCTTATCTTTCAATTCACTGTAAGCTTCGATGAAATCAGGAATTTCGGCACGGCAGGGTGGGCACCAGGTGGCCCAGAAATTTACTAAGATCACCTTTCCTTTAAGAGA
>JBBIRN010000203.1:0-278 GCA_037441785.1 Candidatus Aminicenantota bacterium
CAACATCATAATAGCACATATTTCTGAAAAAATCTCGTTTTTTTAAAAAAATTTTAAAAATTTTTTTTGCCACCTAAACCACCTTAGGCCGCCCCGGACGCCCAATTCCGGTAGTATTTTCCCGATGAATTTGCCTCACGCATCTTCATTACGGAATTGACTACGAATGAGAGCAAAACAGAAGCCTGGTCAAAACGGCCGCCGGGCAGGCCTGGGACGTAAGAACACGGCCAGATTATTATCTGGCGAAAGAGAAAGTGATAAAATTAAAAAAGAAA
>JBBIRN010000203.1:354-4283 GCA_037441785.1 Candidatus Aminicenantota bacterium
ATGATAATTACGGCGCTGATTTTTATTCTTTTCCTCACCACGCTACCAGGAGCTACAACGGCCGCCGGCAAATCCTCTGCTCAAAACCCTGCCGCCCAAGCTAACCAATCCCTGAAAATCCGGCCGGTACGCGATGACGTTGGCTTCTGCTGGAACCCCTCCAGCATGAAAATCCTGGTGGATTACCTGGCCAGCCAGGAAAAGGAAAAATTTGCTTCCACTGGCCTGGTGGCTGCCATCTCTCCACATGACGATTACCTTTATGCCGGCCGCCTCTACTACCCGCTCTTCAGCCAGGTTAAAACCCGAGAAGCGGTCATTTTTGGTGTCACTCACGGCACGGTCAGAAATGAAATCAAAGGGCTGGATAGCGTCCTCATCCTGGATGAGTTTGACAGATGGCCTGGCGTTTTAAAGCCGGTAGAAATTTCTCCTCTCCGCGAGTACCTCAAAGCTCATCTTAAACGAGAGTATTATGTGGTTAACAACCGGGCTCATGAAATAGAACACTCCATAGAAGCCCTGGTTCCCTTCCTGCAGTACTTCAACCCTGAGGTCAAGATAACGCCCATCATGGTGGCCCCCATGCCGCTGGATAAAATGAAGGAAATAGCTAACAACCTGGCAGAGGTCATAGCCGCCTACATCAAAGAGCACAACTTAACGCCAGGGAAGGATATTTTCTTCCTGATTTCTGCTGATGGAAACCACTACGGCAAAGATTTCAACAACCTGGCTTTCGGTGAAGGCCAGGAAGCCTGGGAAAAAGGCCGGGCCTTTGACCAGCAGCTGATTGCCAACTACCTTACCGGCCTGATTGACGACCAGAAAGTAGCCGGCCTGACCGGAGAACTCTGGGGGCCAACTTATCTGGACTACAAAAATTCCTACTGGTGTGGTAAGTATTCCATTCCCTTCGGCCTTTTAAGCATCAACCGTATTATAGCCAGGACGAGCGGCCAGCACCTCTCCGGAAAACTTTTCCGCTATTCCGACACCTACAGCGAGGGGGTTCTGCCGCTCAAGAAAATCGGCCTGGGTACCACCGCTCCCTTTTCTCTGAGACACTGGGTCAGCTTCTGTTCCATCGGCTATTATCTGAAATGATTCTCTGGCCTTGGCTCATTATTCCTTAAGAAAATTTAAAATTTTCGGGTACCTGTCGGAATAATAATTACCACCTGGACCACAGCTGACCGGCTCTTTGCCTGCTAAAAGCTTTTAAAAGAGTTAGGCATATAACATACAGATTCACACACCATACAGATTAATTTCTGTTGCTTCAAATTGACCAACAGCAACCCTGGTAAAAAGTCTCAGGCGATATTTTCGGGCTCACATTCCTCTGCCTGGCGCAAAACTGGCAAGCTGTTACCAGATATCCAATTTCTCTCTGAGGAAATTGGGAAAGGCGCAGGACGCCCGCCGTTTTCAGGCTTTACCCAGGACCATAGCTAGAAGAGCCATCCTGACGTACAGGCCGTATTCCATCTGCCGGAAATAAGCCGCGCGCGGGTCTTTATCCACTTCCATGGCAATCTCGTTTACTCTGGGCAGCGGGTGCATGACGATCATCCGGTCTTTGGCTTGTTCCAGTGTTTTGGCCGTGATAACGTAAGCATCTTTGACCTTTTCGTATTCTTCTAAATTATCAAAGCGCTCCCGCTGCACTCTGGTGACGTAAAGAACATCGGTCTCCGGCAAAACATCATCCAGCGTTTCATGTTCTTCCTGGGGCAGGCCCTTTTCCTTCACTTCTTCAATTACTTCCCGCGGCATGCGCAAAATATCTGGCGAAACGTAGTGGAGCTTGATGTTATCAAACCTGGTCAGCAACCTGGCCAGCGAATGGACGGTGCGGCCATACTTCAAATCACCCAGCATGGTCACGGTTAAGCCGTCCAGCCGGCCCAATTCTTCTTTGATGGTGAACACATCCAGCAGGGCCTGGGTCGGATGCTCACCCACACCGTCACCGGCGTTTATCACCGGTTTTCCCGCAAACTGAGCAGCCAGAGCCGCCGAGCCCACTTCCGGGTGCCTGATGACTATGACATCAGCGTAAGCCGCCAGCGTTCTGACCGTGTCCGGCAGACTCTCCCCTTTAGCCACTGAAGAGTACCGCACTTCGCTGATGGGAATGACGGCCCCACCTAGCCTTTGCATGGCCGCCATAAAGGAAGCAAAGGTTCTGGTAGAAGGTTCGTAGAACAGGTTGGCCAGAATTTTGCCTTTGAGCAGGTCAAAAGTACCGATTCTTTCCACCATGACCCGCATTTCATGGGCCACGCTGAAGATGTATTCCAGGTCCGGCCGGGTGAATTGTTTAACGGAAAGGATATTTTTGCCGTACCAGGGAGCGGTCTGCTGGTCCCCGAACGGCAGGTATGGACTTTTTGGTTTAGTAGGCATGATTACTCCTATCTCTTATCTTGTTTATCCCTTTTTCAAGTTTTCTTTAATATAATAATCCGCCCTTATCCTGTCAATTACAAATTTCTACTGGAGTTGAAAAACCGGCCCGAGGTTTAGGGCTGGGCAGTGCCTGTCAGGCAACAAGAAACTCCTGCGCCATCTACCAACGTTAAGGAAAACAAACAATGTAAAAACGATTAATCCGCGCTGCTTTCCTTTATCCAGAATTCTATACCTTACCAGCTCCTGTTTATAAAGATGGCCTCTGATAATTCTATGTTTTTTTCTCCTTAAACCCAGTCAAATACTGAAAGGCCTGGTCAGAGTTCGGTCGTTTTGTTTCTAAAAAAGATGCTTTCTTAAAATTTCCACAATTTTTTCAGCCGGATTTTTCTCCTGACCATCATATTACTTATTTTAAAGACCGACACTTAAAGTTGATGGTTTTCAAAGGAAATAATAAATTTATATTGTCTATATTGTCTGGAAGATAAAAGAGTGCATTAAGGAGGTGAATATGTCACTCAAGAAAAACCGTCTGGCAATTATAGCCCTGATTCTTTTCCTTATACTTTTCGTTAACAACCTGCCTGGTCGCGCCCAGAACGTTAACTTTGGTTTTTCCATCACGGACGGAAAGGTGCGGGGGTTCTACCTCTCCATTTCCAATTATTTCAACGTTCCTGAGGCCAGAGTGCTTGAAATCCGGGAACGTTACCGCCTGGCCGATGACGAACTCCCGGTCGTTTTCTTCCTGGCTACCCATGCGCATGTTGAGCCCCAGGTGATCATTGACCTCAGGTTAAAAGGCCTGAGCTGGTGGGACATCACCTTGCGCCTGGGACTTAATCCGGAAATCTTTTTCGTCCCCGTTACCGTGGTTAAGGTTGGACCGCCCTACGGTAGAGCATTTGGTTTCTACCGCCAGTACCGCGAGCAAAAGAGCTGGGGGAAAATAGTTTTAACTGATGTAGATGTAGTCAACCTGGTAAACCTCAAGTTCATCTCTGAGTACCACAAAATTCCACCAGAAAGAGTAATGGAAATAAGAGCACGGGGGCACAATTTTGTGGATGTCCATGAAACTATAGTAAAAGAAAAAGGTCAGGGCCAGGGCCCGAAAGCCAACAGCCACGCGCCCAAAGGTAAAGTGCGCAAGAAATAACAAGAAATAAGCCCAGACTACAAATAAGGTGCCCAGTCTTCTTTTTTAAATTCTACAATTTCTTTCCTCTGGTCGCAGGAGACAACCAGGCGAGCTTTTTCCGCCGTGCGGGACTTGCTGTATCTGATGGTTAAAAGCCCTGCTTTTCTGACCGCTGGTCGGGTAAGAATTTCTTTCAGCCCGTCTTTCCTTTCTTCATCTGCCTCAATAAACTCATCAGCCGCCTGCCCGGATTTTTCTTCTGTCTGCTGATTAACTTCAGGCTTGATTTCAAGCGACGACCAGCGCCGCTCTTCCTGCCCATGTCCAGAAGTTTGGCCGCCTCCTTGCTCTTCTGTCATCATTTCTT
>JBBIRN010000204.1:0-4224 GCA_037441785.1 Candidatus Aminicenantota bacterium
TGTGCCAGTCTTCAGAAACCTTTTTCAGATTAAACCCAAGAGCAGCCTGGAGAGCCGATTCATAATCATTGCTGCGGGCCAGAAGCTTGAAGATTTTCCCGATCATCTCATCGCCCCACCGGCCCCCGATGTAAGCCCAGAGCGCATGCCCATAACGATACGGGAAATATTTATAATAATTTTCCAGTTTTTTTATGGTGGGCAGGTCCTTTTTCTTCCAGGCGTCTCTTATCCACATGGAAGTTTCCGGGTCCACCGGCCCAATGGACAGATATTCAGCCAATCCTTCCACCAGGAAAAGCGGCAATCTCAGGTCAGCACCGGTATACCTGGCCTGGTCAGAATGACCCTGACCGGCTATGTCATACTGAAAGGCATGGACCAGTTCGTGACCGATGACATGGTCTGTTTCGGCCAGAGAAACACCATAGGGCAAGACGATTCTTCTCTTAAAAGACTCAGTTACACCGCCGGTTCCCTCACCCATTATCTCAGGAATAACAGTTGTCTGCTGGAATTCCGGGCTGCTGGAGTAAATGATCAGAGGTTGGCGTCCATTTAATTCGTGACCGAATATGCGGCTCAGCCGGGCGTACCATCTTTCTGCTATCATGGCCGCCTGTTTAACCACTTCTACGTCCTGCTGATAATAATAAATATCAAAGTGCTTGGTTTTCATGATTTTGAAATCAAACTTTCGGTACTGCACTTTATTGCGACCGAAGTACTGAGCCTCAATCACTAAACCTGTGCCGAGGAAAGCCAGCAACAAAAATACCAGGAACAGACGCAAACTGATATTTTTGAAAGAAATCATTTGCTTCCTCCTTATCTTCTTTACCTTTACATTATAACCTAAATTTTAATGAAAAAGATGCAACCTTCACGTCTTTATATCTTATCATTTTTTCCGCTTCAACAATCAAGCCATTTGTGCTAAAAACAAGGTGTGCTGAAAATAGCAGAAATTCAAGCCAAAAGCCTCCTTAATAAATCCAAAATATTTGACTACTGTCTGAACCCTTACCTTGGCTGTCAGCACGCCTGTCGTTACTGTTATGCTGGCCTGTTCATGAGGAGATACTCCGGTCATACTGAGCCCTGGGGAAAATTTGTTGAGGTTAAGATTAATGCCCCGGAGCTTTTAAGAAAACAATTACCCCGAGCCCGAAGGGGCACCATCTGGATAGCTTCGGTCTGCGACCCCTACCAACCGTTAGAAGGAAAATACCAGTTAACCAGAAAATGTTTGCAGGAGATTATCCCCTATCAATTCCCGGTCTTTATCCAGACCAAATCTGACCTGGTGGTGCGTGACCTGGACCTTCTTACCGAACTGCAAGAACTGGAAGTAGGCTTTTCTCTGGCTACCGACAGCGATAAAGTAGCTGCCCTGTTTGAACCTGGGGCACCTTCCATCACCCGCAGAATCAAAGCCCTGGAAAAAATTAAGGCCCAAAACCTCAGGACTTTTGTTTTTATCGGTCCGCTTCTTCCGCTAAACCCAGCCAGGCTGATAAACCTGGTGGCGGGCCTGGCTGATAAGATTTTCCTTGACCGCTTGAATTATGCTGAACAATTTTTGAAATTCTACCTTCAGCACGGACTGGAAAACTTTTACCAGGAAAGCTATTTTCAGAAGACGGCTGAGGAGCTCCTGGCTCTGGCTCGAAGTCGTGGTTTAGAAGTTGAAAAATTATTTTAAAAATTCAATTTGATTTTAATTGTCTTATAAAATAAGATTTTTTTGTTATGCTGACACAAATTCTAATCATTTCCCTGGCCCTCATCATCGGTTACACTCTGGCGAAATGGCGAAAACTGTCCGTGGAGCTGAGTATGTTCGTCGCCGCTTTAGCCGGAGCTCTGGTGGGTAGCTTTTTCCAGACTCCGCCGCTTTCCGAGATTCCGCGGCATCTGGTGGAAGGTGCTTTTACCTACCTGGACGTTATTCTGGTGTTTTTCACGGCTACCCTGTTCATCACCATTGTTCAGGAATCAGGGGGCATTAACTTCGCTGTTCGCTCAGCCGTTCTGCATTTTTCCCGTTTCCGTTTTCTGGCTTTGTTTTTCCTGATGATAATTGTTCTGATACCAGGCGCACTTACTGGAGCGGGCAGCGTTTCTCTGCTGGTGGTGGGAGCACCCGTGGCCCTGGCCCTCAAAGGCTTGGGTGTGGAGGAGGAAAAAGTTCCGGCCATCCTTTTCATCCTAGCCGGTCTGGCGGCGGCTGCGCCACCGGTAAACATCTGGGCCATGGTCCTGTGTGCCGGCACAGCTATTCCCTACGTGGGCTTTGAGTTGCCGCTTGGTCTGCCCGTGCTTATCCTCGGCACCCTGACCATCCTCATCCTGGGAAGAAAGAAAAAAGAAACTTTTGACACCACCGCTTTTCTGGACAGGATAACCTGCCATCCAAAGATGAACTGGCTGAGACTGCTTACACCCTTTCTGGTGTTTTTTGGCCTGGTCCTGGCCTACCGGCTGTGGCCTTTCCAATTTCCCATCCTCGGACTTCCCCTTAACTTCCTGGTGGCTGCCTTCATCGCTCTGGTTTTAAGCCCGGTCAGGATAGATTTTTTAAAAGTCGCCTCTGAAACGGTGAGCAAACTGCTGCCCCTGCTGGCCACCATGGTCATTGTGGGCATGCTGCAGCAGGTTATGGCTGCCAGTGGCGTTAAGGGACTGATTTCCTACGCTGTGCTGATCATTCCCTTAGGCTTACTTTTCTGCCTTTTGCCCGTTATCATTCCGGTTTCCGAAGGTGTTCTGACTTACGGCGGAGCTGCCATCATTGGCATTCCCCTGGTCTGGTACCTGAATTCTCTCGGTTATCATGCCACCCTGGTCATCGCCGCTCTCAGCCTGCTCTGGCCTCTGGGCGACGGCCTGCCACCTACGGCCCTGATTGGCCGCTTGAGCCTGATGGTTTCTGGCTATCAGGGTCCTTATTCCAGATTCTTAAAAAAGACCTGGATTCCCTGGCTGATAATCACAGCCGTAGCCATGCTCATGCTAATTTTTAACAACAAACTTAAGTTTCTGGTGATTGGATGAACCTTATCAGGTGGAGGAAGCTGCAATGGTAGCCAAAATAATTATGATTATTTATTACCTGATCTGTCTTTTTTTTGTTTTTATCACCGCCCGAAACCTTTTCCGGGAAGAAAACAGCCGCGACAGGGTCATTCTTTATCTTATAACCCTGGTCCCGTTTATCCTGCGACTGTTGAGGTTTAAATAATGGAACAAACCATGAAAGCAAGCCAAAAATTTAAAATCATAAGCTTAACCATTTTCCTGGCTTTTGTTTTATGGGGCGGCTGGCCTCTGCTCCAGCACCGAAATTACCACATGGAGATGGTCTGCGGACCTGGAGTAACTGAAGTTAAAAAACTCAGCGATTTTTTCCCTCCGCTCAAAGGTACGGCAGCCGATACTTACGTATTCATCCTTCAGGGGAAAGAACACGGGGGCAAGGCCTTGATCATGGCCAACACTCACGCCAACGAACCTGAAGGACTGCTGGCCGTGTCCGTCATGCTGGAAAATGCGGCGGTAGAAAAGGGTACCCTCTACCTGATTCCCAATTTTAACCGCAGCGCCAGCCGGAATACCCGGCCGGGAGAAGGTTATCCGCTTTATTTTTCCATCACCACTCCCTGGGGAAAGAAAATTTTTCGTCTGGGCAACAGAGATGCTTCCCCGCTTGACCAATGGCCTGACCCTGATGTCTACATACATTATCCGGAAAAACAGATGCTATCTTACCTGGACATCAGAAACACTAACCGCACCTGGCCCGGCCGCCGGAATGGTTTGCCCATGGAACAGGTAACTTTTGCTGCTATGGAGCTTTTGCGAAACAACCAGGTGGACCTGGCCATTGACCTGCATGGTGCAGAAACCATGTTTCCGGTGACCAACTGCATCGTGGCGCCAGAAAAGTCCATGCGCATTGCCACCCTGGCTTCTCTAACGGTCAAGTCCATGGAAGGGTTTGAAAACCATCTGGAAAGTTCACCGGAAAAATTCCGCGGGCTCTCCCACCGGGAAATAGGTGACTATTCAGACACTCTGCCCTTTTTGCTGGAAGCACCCATTCCCTTTCTCGACCAGCCCACGGGCCCTAAAACAGAAAAATTACTTCTGGACGGAAAAGATGAATTTCTGCTCAGCCTGGCCAGAAAAAACAAGCTTTTTGTGCCGTATGATGAACACGTC
>JBBIRN010000205.1:0-4221 GCA_037441785.1 Candidatus Aminicenantota bacterium
TTTTATGTCAGCATCATGAAGCACCTGGTAACTGAATTCATATTCATCCAGCACGAACCTGGTCCAGCCTTCGTCTTCCACCGCTACCCAGGATTGGTAAACACCGATTCTTGGCTTTTTAAGCTGGTATTTTTCTACTGCCGGGGTTGAAGACAGAGCCCTGATTTTCAGGTTCAGGTCTCTGGCCAGTTTTTCCACGAAAGACCGGCTGACATCTGTTACCAGGATGGTTCCTTCCGGGTATTCCTGTTTTTCGGTCTGGAATGATTTTTTAGCCCAGCTTATCCTGGCTTTGTTTTTGAACAGCCGGTTTATGGCCACGTAAGAGGCATTCTGTCTGGGGTCAAGGATGAAACAGGCGCTGCCTGAACCTTCCACAGTTCCAGCCGGCGGGTTGACTTTTTCCAGTTTGGTCATCCTGACGGAGAGGGGCGAATTGGCAGCCAGGGCTTTCAGGTTGAACTGATAGGGTAGAGTCCAGCCCATCATGTCGTAGGCTTCAATCGGTGCTCCTTCAAATTTTCTGGAGGAAACCAGCCCCTGCCAGAGGTCAGGATATTTTCTGAGGTCTGGATAACGCTGGGTTTCAAACATGTTTTTGGCAAACAGACCAAAAGGCTGGTCCAGGGGAATGAGATAAGTGCCTTTTGGGTAGCTCAGCCCGTCACAAACAAAATCTTCCTGCGCTTCGTAAACCTCCAAGCCAAGAAGTATCATCCGGTTCAGCAGCAGAGCCAGGTTGCCCGGGTCAGTCTGGTTTCTGGGTATGATCCAGGCATAGGGCGGTTCTTTTTTGAACCTGGCCATCACTTCGGTGGCCATTTTGTACTTATTGAACAGAAGTTCCTGGCGAAACCTGGCGGCTACTTCCAGAACAGCTTTAGAAGCAGTCAGGCAGTAATCAACAGCATCCTTTAGCCGCCACCAGCCGCCTTTCCAGGGGCTGGGGTAGAAAGCCGACATAGTCAGGTCCTGGTATTCGGGCGGAAAATCATAGATGGTGTAGAACTTGGGCGTGGCGTAGCGGTAAAGAGCTGTTTCGGTCAGGATGGAAATGATGTTATGGGAATCCATGACCTGGGTGACGTAGCCCGGGTACCAGGTGTCAAACACAATCCGGGAAATGGCCCCTTCCTGTCCGGCCGCATCAAAGGCCGCACCCATGGCTGAGCCAATCAGGTTCTGCCAGCGCACGATGAGCGGGTGCACGTTGGGGTTAGTCGGTTCTGAGTTAGGTGGAATCCAGATGCGGGCCGGAAAAGGAGCGGTCTGGTGATGATTATAAACGATAACCGGGTACCATTCGTGATTTACCAGCCGGTTTATGTGTTGCGTTTCTTTCAGGTTGGACAGGTAAGAATCGCGGTTGTTATCATGGCCGGCATAGTAATGGTAGAGGTAGGGGAGTGGGGAAACCTCAAAAGGCGTGCCCAGGTTTTTCTGGTACCATTCGGCCACCATGTTCATACCATCGGGGTTGGCAAAAACCAGCAGAGTGATAACTTCGTTCAGGATTTTATTGGTTTTTTCGTCCTTGGCGGAAACTAAATCGTAAGCTAGCTGTACCAGGTGCTGGGCCGGTGCGCATTCTGTGGCGTGGAGCCCTCCGTCAATGTAAACTACTGCCCGACCTTCACGCGCCAGTTTATCAGCTTCTTCAGGAGTTAAACCCCGGGCCAGGGAAAGATTTTTAATTATCTCCTGGTACCGGCTAAGGTTTTTCAGGTTCTCCGGGGAAGAGATGATGGCGTAGTACATCGGCTGTCCCAGCGTGGTCTGGCCCATTTCTTTGAGGATTATCCGGTCAGAGACCGAAGCCAGCTTTTTCAGGTAGTCCACGGCCTGGCGGTAATCAATCAGATGGTAATCAGCTCCGACCTTGAAGCCCAGAATTTCTTCTGGCGAGGGCAGGACCTGGGCCTGAAGTTCGGCCACAGTAAAAAACAGAGCCAGGCTTAATCCCGATAAAAATAGTAGGAAATAGAGTTTTTTCATCTATCTACTCCTGAAGAAATTTATTCAAAAGCATTTATATAATGATTCAGGCTGGTGGTGCCGTCGGGCAAGAAGTGTACCGTGACCACGTCAAAGCGGCAGTCCTGGTCGGCGAGCTGGTTCAGGTAGAGGTAGCCCTCGGCCGCTTTTTTCAGGTATCCTTTTTTGCGCTCGCTTAAAGCTTCTTCCGGCAGCCCATATTCCGCCGAACTTCTGGTTTTAACTTCCACGAAGACCAGGTAGGAGCCATCTCTGGCCACCAGGTCTATTTCGGCGTGCTGGAAGATAAAGTGCCTTTCCAGAATACGAAAGCCTTTTTTTTCCAGAAACTCGGCCGCGATTTCCTCTCCCCAACGACCGAAGGGGAGCGAACCTATTTTATCCTTTTCCACCTGACGCCTTCTCTAGTATCTTCCAGGACTATACCCAGTTCTTTCAATTCTTCCCTGATGGCATCAGCCAGGGCAAAATTCTTTTCCCGGCGGGTTTTCTGCCGGAGTTCAATCTTGGCCATGATTTCCGGTGGCAGAGCTTCTTCTTTTTTCTCCGGCAAAATATCCAGCACCCGGTTTATTTCCTGGATGGTCTTTAAGATAATTGCCGCCTCTTCCTGGCTGAGCTTTTCCCGGCTCATAATCTGGTTGACCTCACGGATAAACTCAAAGAGAGCCGCCAGAGCCGCGGAGATGTTCAGGTCATCAGAAAGTCCTGCTTTAAAGTCATCCAGAGCCCGCTCCGCCAGCTCTTTGATTTTCTGCTGCTCACCACCAGGTGGAAAGGTTCTGTGTTCAAGGTCATAAACGAAGTCCAGGATTCTCTGCCGCGAGGCATGGGCCTGTTCCAGTCCCTCAAAAGTAAAATTGAGCATCTTGCGGTAATGGGTGGAAAGCAAGAAAAACCTGAGGTCCAGAGGGTCAACATTTTTAGCCAGCAGGTCGCGCAGGGTGTAAAAATTTCCTTTGGATTTGGACATTTTTTCCCCGTCCACCACCAGATGGTGGCAGTGCAGCCAGTAGTTGACAAATTTCTGGCCGTAGTAGGCTTCTGACTGGGCGATTTCATTCTCGTGGTGGGGAAAAATGTTATCAATGCCACCGCAGTGGATATCAAAGGTCGGCCCGAGATAACGGGTGCTCATAGCCGAACATTCTATGTGCCAGCCCGGGCGGCCGGGTCCGAGTTCAGTTTCCCAGAAAGGTTCTCCTTCTTTGGCTTTTTTCCAGAGGGCAAAGTCATGCACGCTTTCTTTTTCGTATTCATCGGCTTCTACTCTGGCGCCCGCTTTCAGCTCTTCCACGTTAATCTTGGAAAGTTTTCCGTAGTCAGGAAATTTGGCTATGCTGAAGTAAACAGAACCGTCTTTAAAATAAGCGTAGCCACGTTCCAGAAGACCATTTATCATCCTGACCATGTCCGGAATGTGTTCAGTGGCTCTGGGATAGTAATCAGCCGGCAGAATGTGCAGAGTTTTTAAATCTTCAAAGAAAGCATCTATGTATTTTTGGGTGTATTCGTTCAGGGAAATGCCTAGGGCTCTGGCTCCCCGGATGGTTTTGTCGTCCACGTCGGTGATGTTCATCACGTGCTTGACCCGGTAGCCGGCAAAAAGCAAAAACCTTTTGAGTAGGTCCTCAAAGATGTAAGCCCGGTAATTGCCGATGTGCGGATAGTCGTAAACTGTTGGTCCGCAGGTGTAGAGGCCAACTTCGTTTTCCCGCAGAGGAATGAATTCTTCTATCGTGCCGCTTAAGGTATTATAAAATTTAATCATCCTGTTTATTATGTCCGAAGCAACCTTGTTCGTCAATAATATAATACGTAATTATTTGACGAACTTTCTCAAAAAATGTCATAATCATAGTGAATTTAATTTTTATTTTTTAAGGGAAAGGATTGTGAGATGAAGATAAACGTGGGCCTCCGACGGGAAGACATAAACCGCTGGGAAAGACGAACCCCTTTGATTCCGGCTCATGTAAGAGAACTCGCTGAAAATTATCCCCTTCAGTTTTTGGTGCAGCCTTCGGACATTAGAATTTTCCCTGATAGTGAGTATGCGGCGGCCGGAGCCCTGGTCCAGGAAGACCTCTGCCCGAGCCGGGTGGTGCTGGCCATTAAGGAAATTCCCCTTAATTTACTGGAAAAGGGCAAAGTTTACGTCTTTTTCTCGCACACCATAAAAGCTCAGGCTCACAACATGCCCCTGCTGAAAAAAATCCTGGACCT
>JBBIRN010000206.1:0-4181 GCA_037441785.1 Candidatus Aminicenantota bacterium
TATCCCTTGGATCGGATCTGTTTTCGGATAATATATCTGGAATGGTAAAATCCACTAGATCAAGCCATTCTGGCTTGCTTAATTGATTTAGCTGTGCCCAGAGAGTATCGGAGATGCCTTGATTCTGTTTTGGAAGGAGGAATAAGACTTTTTGTTTTTGTTGTGCGACTTTAAGCTTTCCATCGTCTTCTCTTTTAATTAGAGCAGCACCTACTTGAGCCAATTCTATCGGGAATGATCGCTGCCCTTCAATTCCAGTACCCAAAAAATATGATCTGATGCTGCCATCAATAAAAAACTTGTATAAATGGTTTTGCTTTCTACCCAGGGGAGGGGTGGCTCGGTAAATATTTTGGGGGTCAGGTTCGGGTGTTTCTGCAAAGGCAGTAATGGTTTTTGTATCTTTATTAATAATTAGGTCTTCTATTTCTTCGGGGTCAGGATGTTGCATATCCTCCACTGCACCACCAGTGGCAGGCAGAATCTTTATTTCTTTAGCCAAAAGGTTTGTATATTGTGATAAAAATGATAATGGATTAGGCATTTTTTTCAGCAAGCTCCTTTTCTAATTCTGATAATTTTATTAGATGGCTCATGGGTCCAATGCTGAGTTGGTACTCGATAGCTTCCATGATTGCCAAAAAAAGCGTAATTAGAAATCCAGGTAGCATGGCTAATAGTTATGACCTTTTTTGCTTTAAGGTTGTTCAAACCTTTTGAAGTCCTATCATTTAACACATCTGGATCATATTTAGTGGAAGTTTTGATTTGATCAGCACGATCTACAGGCAGTTGATCAAGCTTATTAGCCAAAACTAAGTTAATAAGCTGGCTTAAATTTAATGATTCTTTATACCTAAAATAATGAAAATCGGTTATATTCTTCACCCCTTTAAATGCCATCCAAAACGAATAATATTATCTCTCGTCATTTTATTATAATTAATTAAAAATATTGTCAATATTTTTTTCTTGCAGGCCATGTAAAGTTTTGTTCATGGTTTGGTCATCGTAAACACTAAATTCTCAGCTCCTAATCAGTTGCTTGCGCCAGCTATTTCTCTAACCGTGGTCCCAGCTTATCAGCTTTGATGCAGGTATTCTCATTAGCCCAGCCCTCAGTATATTTGATGAGATACGAAGTGGCCAGTCTAAGATAGGGCTCAATAGAAGGAAACACTCCAACCACTCTGCTCCTCCTTATTATCTCCCGGTTGGTTCTCTCCAGAACATTCGTGGAAAAGATAAGGCGATTGTCTATTAACGGAACGCTGCAAAAACAGTATTTACGTAGATAAAAGGAAATGAATTTTCAAGCATTAAAAAATAGGAAATATATAAGGTGTCTCTATTTTTTATCTCATTTTATTCCCCATTTTTTTGCCATTTTTTCTCTTTTTCTTGAACCTTTTTCCGTTGCTAATCGTATCTAATAAAGGTAAGATTTAGCTAAGCAAAACCAGATAATTAACAAGATAATTAAATGGACGCAAACAAAATTCCGTTAACATTAGCGCCCATCAAAACTAAAACCAAAAGGAGGCATGGGATGCGCAAGCAAATCATTTTTGCCCTGGTGGCTCTGATGGCTATAATGTCTGTTATGAGCTGCAAAGCCACAAAAGCTAAGGAAGATGCACCGTTAATCCCGCGGCGGGTTCTTTTTGGCAACCCGGATAAAACCTCGCTGCAAATCAGCCCCGACGGCCGGTACATCAGCTACCTGGCACCGGTAAACAACGTGCTCAACGTCTGGGTGGCACCGGCCGAGGCTCCAGAAAAAGCTGAGCCGGTCACCAGAGACACCGGCCGCGGCATCCGCACTTACTTCTGGGCTTACACCAACCAGCACATCCTCTACCTGCAGGACCTCGGCGGCGACGAAAACTGGCAGGTGCACGCAGTGGACATCAGCACCAAAGAAGACAGAAATCTCACGCCCTTTGAGGAAATCCCCGGGCCCGACGGAAAACCAATCCTCCTGCCCAACGGCAAGCCGCTGCGCCCCCAGGCTCAGATTCAGGAAGTAAGCCACAAGTTCCCCGGCGAAATCCTCATCGGCCTCAACAACCGCAACCCGCAGTTTCATGACCTCTACCGGCTTAACATCCTGACCGGCGACCTGAAGCTCGTCCAGAAAAACGACGGCTTCCTCGGCTTTCAGACCGACGACGACTACAACGTCCGCTTCGCTGCCCAGATGACTCCTGACGGCGGACTGGTCTTCCTCAGCCCAGACGGTAAGGGCGGCTGGAAGCCGTTTGATCAGGTGCCGATGGAAGATATGATGACTACCAGCCCCGTGGGCTTTGATAAAACCGGAAACGTACTTTACATGATAGACAGCCGCGGCCGCGACACCGCTGCCCTGGTCTCGGTGGATTTAAAGACAGGCGAGAAAAAACTAATCTTTGAACACCCGAAAGCCGACGTCAGCCGCATCATGATGCATCCGGTGGAAAAGAAAGTGGAAGCCGTGGCCGTGGAATATCTGCGCACCGAATGGACCGTGCTGGACGATTCGGTAAAGCAGGACCTGGGGTACCTCAAAACGGTTTGCGACGGAGACGTCAATGTTATCAGCCGCACCCTGGACGATAAAGTTTGGGCCGTGTCCTACCTGGTTGATGATGGCCCCGTGCGCTTTTATCTCTACGACCGCTCGAGCAGGCAGGCCAGGTTTATGTTCACCAACCGGAAGGAGCTGGAAGGCGTGAAGCTTTCCAAGATGCATCCGGTGGTCATCAAGTCGCGCGATGGACTGGAGCTGGTCAGCTACCTGACTCTGCCTTATTGGGAAGACCCGGACCACGATGGCCGGCCGACCAGACCGCTGCCTATGGTACTTTTCGTTCACGGCGGGCCCTGGGGCCGCGATTCTTGGGGCTTGAATTCCGCCCACCAGTGGCTGGCCAACCGCGGCTATGCCGTGCTCAGCGTTAATTTCCGCGGCTCAACTGGCTTCGGCAAAAAATTCATCAACGCCGGCAACCTGGAATGGGCTGGCAAGATGCATGATGACCTGATTGACGCCGTCAACTGGGCGGTGGAGAACAAGATTGCCGATAAAAACAAAGTGGCCATCATTGGTGGAAGCTACGGTGGTTATGCCACGCTGGTGGGCCTGACCTTTACGCCCGATGTTTTTGCCTGCGGTGTGGATGTGGTTGGACCGTCTAACCTGAGAACGCTGCTGGAGACCATCCCGCCCTACTGGAAGCCCCAGTTTGAGATGTTTGCCACCCGTGTTGGTGACCCCAGAACAGAAGAGGGCCGCAAGCTGCTGGAAGAGCGCTCGCCGCTTACTCACGTGGACAGGATTAAAAAGCCTCTGCTTATCGGACAGGGAGCCAACGACCCGCGGGTCAAGCAGGCTGAGTCGGACCAGATTGTTAAGGCCATGCAGGGGAAAAACATACCGGTGACTTACTTGCTTTATCCTGATGAGGGCCACGGCTTTGCCAGACCGGAAAACATGCTGTCGTTCTACACGGTGACGGAGCTTTTCCTGGCTAAATACCTGGGCGGCAGGGCGCAGGAAATCGGCGAGGATTTAAAAGGCTCGAGCATTACTGTGCCGCAGGGTGCTGACCAGATACCGGGC
Source organism: Candidatus Aminicenantota bacterium (assembly GCA_037441785.1). GTDB lineage: Bacteria > Acidobacteriota > Aminicenantia > Aminicenantales > Saccharicenantaceae > Saccharicenans. Next base: position 3,605 of record JBBIRN010000206.1, read on the forward strand.
TTGAAAGAGGCGCTGGCAGCGCTGCATAGCAAATAGCTGATTAAATAGCTGAACAACACAAACAGCTGAATAAATAGCTGAACAGGGGAGAAGCCCGGCAGCGGGAAGCAGAGCCGAGCAGTGGTAGACGTTGAGGAAGCAGGTGTGTGGTAGCTCATGGCGGTGGCGTAGATTTATGGCGGCGGCTTATTTGGTCTGGCTTTGCTGATGGCTTAATTGCGCCTTTTTGGTTTGCTTGGCGAGTTCGGCGCAATGGAGTTTTCTGGGATGAGTAATGTTTTTAAGCGCTGAAGGAGTATATTGGCAAGAACTGAAATAACTTTTTTTATAGTTTTGATGCCTGTGCGCTTTCAACTTGACATCAAATAACTCTCGGATTTATCATTCTTAGCAAAGGGGATAAATAAATTCAATGCCATGGTTCAGGCCAGGTCAAGTTTTGTTCGCGGTCTGGCCATCGTAATCTCTCCATTTTTTCAAAATTGGCTAAAAAGGGAAAGTTTGGCCAAGCGGGAGAAATTAAGCACAAAAAAATAAAAAAAATTTTTTAAAAAGTAGTTGACAAATGGCATAAAAT
>JBBIRN010000207.1:0-4156 GCA_037441785.1 Candidatus Aminicenantota bacterium
TTACCGCATTTTTACCGCCGGTTAATAAAAGTTTCTTTACCTGGCCAGCACCTGAAGAAATAAAGAAAAACTAAGGAGGCTCAAAGATGCTAACGTATCTGATAGCAGCCACCGTCACCTTTATCTTTACCACCGTCTTAACCATTGCCGGTGTCGGTGCGGCCTTTATCTTAATTCCCATTTTTCTGGCCTTACACATACCGCTTCTAACCGCCATGTCCACCGCCCTGTTGTTGAATTCTATTGCCATGATCTTCGCTTCTATCAGTTACGCCCGCGACCGGCTGATTGTCTGGAAAACAGCCCTGCCCATTCTCATCGTGGCCACGGCCCTTTCTCCTTTAGGAGCGAGAACGGCCGAACATTTACCCCGAAATGTTCTGCTCTGGCTGTTTGTCGGTTTTCTCATTTTTGCCGGGTCAATGATGCTTTTTTATGAAGCCAAGGCAAAAGAAGAAGAATCTAACAACAAAAAACTTATCGGTTATGGTGTGGCCGTCGGGGGAGTGGCTGGTTATCTGGGCGGTCTCTTGGGAGTCGGCGGCGGGAATTTTATCGTGCCTGTGCTGGTCTGGCTGGGCTTTGACCCGAAAAAAGCCTCGGCCACCACGGCTTTTGTGGTCATTTTTTCATCCTTCTCCGGATTCCTAGGTCATGCTACCACCGGTCATATGAACATCTGGCTTCTGCTGTTGTGTGCTGTAGGCTCTATCAGCGGGGCCCTTCTTGGAGCTTATCTGATGAGGAAAAAGATGAGCCGGAAACAGGTCAAGCTGGCTATCGGCCTTATTCTTTACATCATTGCTGCCAAGATGATCTGGGATTTAGTGAAGCCGATGCTTTCTTGATATGGCTTAATGGCTGTGACCATTTCAAAAATAGTTCAGGAATTTAACTAATAGTCAACTGAAGAAAGCAAAAAATGAGAGAGCATCTGATGAAAAAAAATTATCAAACCCGGTTGTTAAGTCTCTTTGGTTACTGTATTTTGGCCTTAATAACATTATTTATCGTAATGATTTTAGTCTCTGGGCCAGGCCTGGCTCAACCAAGTACGGAACAGAAGGAACCCTGGAAAAAAATATTTGATCGAGAAAAAATAAAGTTATTCTGGGACCTTAATTACCGCTGGCGTTATGAATGGCAGGATCATTACAATATTAAAACCTATGGACTGGCTAATCAGGAAGATTTTTTGCTGTCGAAACTGCAGCTAAATTTCAGATTAGAGCTACCTTATCATTTTAGTCTGGTGACTCAGATTCAGGATGCAGAGATAGTTGGTTCCTCATTTAAAGACAGCGATTTTGCCGGTAAGAATAATCCCTATCACGACCCGTTTGATTTGAATGTTGCCTATCTAAGCTTTAAACCAAACGAAAATCTGGAATTAAAAATCGGGCGGCAGATTATTTCTCTCGGTGGAAACCGGGTATTTGGTCCTGGCCAGTGGGGAAATACTGGACGCTACGCCTGGGATGCCGTGGTCCTGACCTATAAATCTTCTTTGTTTGAAACGACGCTTCTTACCGGGCGTTTTGTCATTCATGACCCGGACCGCTGGCCCAATAAAACAGCAGCTGGACCAACGGCCTGGGCCATTTATAATTCAATAAAGCAGCTGCCTTTTGCCTTTGATTTATTCTATGTTTATAAGTACGACGGCCGCGGACAAACAGTGGGTGAAACAGGGACGGGTAATTTATCATCACATTCCATCGGCTTTCGCCTGGATGGCCAGTATAAATCCTGGGATTATGATGCCGTTTATGCCCGACAATTCGGGAAATGGGGCCCTGACCGCATCTCAGCTTACGGCTTGGTTTTAACCCTTGGGTATAATTTCAGGCTTCTCAAGAAAACCGAACTTCAGGCCATGTATGTTTTTGGTTCAGGAGATGGTAATCCGACTGATGGCCGCCATCAAACTTTTGATGGTCTTTTCAGCGGGGCAGATACTGTTATGTATGACTGGATGACACTTTTTTTCTGGAAGAATTTTGTTGATTACCGTTTAAACTTGATAATCATTCCGTTTGGTGACTTAAACCTCAGAGCTGAATATCATAATCTTCACCTGGATAAAGCTAAGGACGCCTGGTATGATGCCAGTAAAATTCAGCGCTGGGATAGAACTAAAAGCTCTGGCCGATATTTAGGTCAAGAAATAGACCTGGTGGTTCAGAAGAAGATATTAAAGAATCTGGAAGTTCTGGCAGGCTATTGCTTTTTCTTTCCTGGCAGCTTCATTGAGTCAACCGGTCCTGCACCAAATGGCCAGTGGTTATTTCTGCAGACCACCTTAAATTTCTGATTCTTAAATAAGACTGGCTAAATTTGCTGAAGTCAAAGGCCGCCTTTTACTGCTTATCCAGATTATCTGATGTTAAAAAAGGATTGGCTATATTGAATTAGGATTTAAATCTATTTTGGACGAACGTCAGTCTTTGCTAAAAATTATTTTTGATAAGAAGGTAGGATAAAAGATGAGGTAACCTAAGAAGTTTGATTTTTAATGAACAGGATTGGTCTTGAAAATTTTTTTAAAATTAAAAATATTGGACAGGAAACCGGGAAAGACCTGTTCGTATTTTCCTGGATATACTTGCGGGGCGAATAGTATAATAAAATAGAGTAAAACCAGGAGGAAAAAATGGCAGGCAGAGTTACCATCACAGCCGACTGGCTGGACGGGATGGCTTTTGAAGCCGAGGTTAACGGACACAAAATTATCATGGATGCTGAACCGGAAGTTGGCGGGCAGGACCGTGGCCCGCGTCCCAAGCCTTTGATGTTAGTCTCTCTGGCTGGCTGCACGGGCATGGATGTCATTTCCATACTGCAGAAGATGAGGGTCCCGGTAGAAAAATTCCGGTTGACGGTTCAGGGCGACCTGACCTCAGAGCATCCCAGGCAGTTCTACAGAATGCACATCATCTATGAATTTACGGGACGAAATCTGCCACTCGAAAAGCTCAAGCAGGCAATTGAGCTTTCTCAGGAAAAGTACTGCGGTGTCAGTGCCACTTACAAAAAAGCCCTGGAATTAACCTACGAAATTAAAGTAATTCAATCTTAATAAATCCTTACATGGCTAAAATAGCCGCTTTTGAACAATACTGGCTGGAATACGAAAAGTGGTTTGACGAGCATCGCTTTGTTTTTTTATCCGAAATTGAAGCCATAAAGAAGCTTTTGCCCCCGGCTGGTCGGAAAGTAGAAATTGGCGTGGGGAGCGGTCTTTTTGCATCGGCCCTTAATATTGAAGAAGGTTGTGACCCTTCGCTCAGGATGAGGCAAAAAGCTCAAGAGCGGGGAATCAAAGCTATTGATTGTGTAGCTGAGAATCTTCCCTACGAAAATCAAAGCTTTGAGGTGGCCTTACTGGTAACGACCATTTGTTTCGTTGATGACCCGAAACGCAGCTTGAGGGAAATAAACAGGATATTAAAACCTGGCGGTCTGGTGATTGTCGGCTTGGTGGACGCGAAAAGTCCGCTGGGAAGGTTATATCAGGAGAAAAAACACCAGAGTCGCTTTTATCAGGAAGCCCGTTTTTTTAGCTGCCAGGAGATTGTTGAGCTTCTCCACGACGCCGGTTTTGGGGTAGAACAAATCTGGCAGACTGTTTTTGGAAAGTTATCTGAAATTAAAGAAATTCAGCAGCCGAAACCAGGAAGCGGGGATGGCGGTTTTGTAGTCGTCGGAGCCCGGAAAATAGCCGAGAGCAGGGCAATTGATAATAATAAAAATATAAAGGTGTTTTAAGATAATTTAGGCGTTCTGGTGATAAATTCCTGGGGTTGTTAAATCGGTCCTGTCATTAAGGGGAATACTATTCTTCATTTTCCAGAAGTTCGGTTTCTTCGTTAACCCTGGTCAGGCGCCGAGGGCAGGATGCGACCGGGCAGGTGGCGCAGGAATTTTTATCGTCAAGCTGTTCGTAAAATTTCTTCATGTATTCCTTTAGCTCTTCATCGGTCATTTTTTCAATATCTTTTTCTTCCATTGTCTTTTACCATTTTCATTATACTCCTTTTTTTCATTTGAGTTTTAAAAAATTTTTCCGGCCCAGGATATGGCGGCAGACCGATAAGAAAATTAAGTCAAGAGAGAAAAATGTTTTTTTCAGCGTTTTAAGGGCTGAGTAGATGAC
>JBBIRN010000208.1:0-4141 GCA_037441785.1 Candidatus Aminicenantota bacterium
GGGAATCTGACCAGTGGCCAGGCCCAGGTTTTTAATCCTGGCTACTACCCGGGCTAAAAAATTTGGGCTTTCGCAGACCACACCCAATCTCTGCACCGGGCTCAAGCTGGCCATTTCAATGATGGTTTCCTGGCTGGGAGAAACGGCCACTTGAATCAGCCGGTCCTTGAGGCCCGAGACCTTGCCCAGAAGTTCGCTGTAATGAGTGCTGGTGGTCAGGATTAAATCAAAAGGCTCCAGCCTTTTTTCCGCCTGGGGGTCGGAGACAATTTCATCCAGCAGGATTTTGGAAACCCGGACATGCTTAAGAATGGTGAGCTGTCTCTCAAATATGGCCAGGCTTTCCGGGTTACAATCGATGATGGCCACGTTAAAGTTCTCCAGCTTTTCTTCCCTCTGAATCAGGGCCAGTTCCACAAAAGTCCTGATTTCCTGGTAAGAAAAGTTCAGCTTGCGCAGTTCATCAACCAGATGGTCAATCATTTTCATGGCTCTTTCCTTGCGACCGCGGGGGATTATGTCCTGCCTGGAAGAAACAAAAGTTCCTCTTCCCTGGGTTGTCTCTAACAGTCCATCCTTGACCATAAGCTCATAGGCCTTCTTAACTGTACCCCTGGCTATCTTCAGTTGATTGGCCAGCTCCCTTTCCGTGGGCAGCTTATCCCCGGGCTTGAGCAGCCCATCATGGATAAGAGAGGTTATCTGTTTAATAATCTGCCTGTAGGACGGAACCGGGCTCTTCTTTTCAATGTTAATCTTGATGTCCATTATTTACCTCTTTTTATGGTTTATACATTAGTGAACCATATTATACCAAATTAGACCATAACGCAAGCGATTTTTAATTTTTTTTTCAAAAATTTTTTCTTTAATTTTTCAGGGAATAACCGGGTTTCCTTTTTCGTCAAAAAATATATGTAGAAATGGAACCTGACCCAGAAAGGCTTTCCGCCAGGAGGTTTTCCAGAAAGGCCAGGACACTCGGCCAGAAAATTTTTATCCGCTGAAAAGTTTGATTTGAATTTAAAAAGAAGGTTAAAATGAAGTTGATGATTATTTCCCAACTGAAAAATATAATCCGCCAGCACTGGTTAGGTTTTTTAGCCTTTCTGGTGGCTTTCTGGCTGTTATCTCCTTTCCTGAAAATTGATCAATCCGATTATGCCCAGGCTAAAATACTGGTTTACCGACTGTTTTTTGGCCTCATGATTTTAATCATCATGCTGGGTAAAATGGGCTTTGATGTCTTCTTCCCTCAGGGAATAGCCGAAAAAGTCTCCAACCTTAAATCCATTCTTTTTATAATTTTTGGCATTCTAATCCTGGCTTTTGCTATCTTTATCATCGTGCAGGCCGGATCGCTTTTTCTCAGCAGCTACCCCCAGACCACGGACATAAGCCAATAAAATTCCCTTCTCAGGAATTCTTCCGGCGTGTGATTAATTTCCTCCCAGGCTTAATACTTTAAATCAAAATTAACAAACCGGAGGAAAGACCGGCGGGCTTTTCGGCTGGCTAAAAAAAATGGACACCTGGCTAATTTAACACTGAAGATTTAATCTGCTATTCACCTGCGCTCGGGAATTACAAAACCAAACAAACTAAAAGCTAAGGCCAGACCTCAGAAATTTTCATCAAAGTTGGCATGGAATAAGGTTATCGTAATTTTCGCATCTTCAACCTGTTTTAAGCGCCAAAATGGAAAAAGATTTTTAAAAAAATCTGCAATAATTTAGCCCTCGGCTGGTTCTAAGGAGCCGGCTGATTCTTCTCTCTTAAAAATTTCCTTGTTTTTCCCCACCAGATAGACCGCCACCGCAATGTAGAGAAGGGTCTGAATCCCGGCCGTCACCAGGTTTAACTCAAACAACTGATTAACAAAATTTATCATGAAATGGAAAAGAATGGCCGCCAGGGTACTTCTGCCGTTTTTAAAAAACAGATAGGTCAGGATGACAGATTTGGGAAAAAGCTCGATGAAAAAAAGGACCACCAGCAGCGGATGGGAAGAACGGGCCTGAAGTATGTAGCCCCTCATCAGGAAAAGAGGCAGATGCCAGAGAGCCCAGACCAACCCCACCAGCAGGCTGGCTTTTAACCCGGAAAGATGGTGACACAGTTTATCCAGCCAGTAGCCTCGCCAGCCCAGCTCCTCTGGGAACGGTCCGATAAACAAATTGTAGAAAAGAAAAAACAGAATAGAAGGAATATGCGCCCGAACCTGGGGTATGATTTTTAGCTGGCTCAGCTGCCCTCCAAAAGCCAGGGAAGCCAGCACAGAAACAAAAATTATCGCCAGCGGCAAAAAGAAAATCAGGCGAAAGCCCTGCTTGCTGATCAGCGTGGGGTCAAAAACCCTTCTCCAGTAATCCCAGTGGTACTCAGCATCTTCCCCAAGAAGGATAAAGGCCAGGGCCACCAGAGCCGGCGAAAGAAGCCCGGCTACCAGCAAAACTTTTACCGCCAGGTTTTCCACTCCCTGCCCTGTGGCCACGGCCAGCAGCCAGGCTCCCCAGGTCAGGCCGAGGACAAACGGTATGTATAAGTAAGGATGAAGATGTATTTTTTTGGCCAACATCTACACTCCTGTCAACCTGAACAATATATAAAACTTTTTGTTTAAATTAAAGTATTTTCTAGATTTTATCACCAGCCGCGCTAACGTTTATTCTTTCGGCAGTTGACTTATCCTCTGCCTGAATCTATTAATATAATTGAGGTTAATTAAAATGAAAGCCGTATTTATAACCGGGGTGAGAAAAACTGAAGTTAAAGATATTCCGGCGCCGGAAATAAAACAACCGGATGAGGTCCTGCTTAAAACCAGGGTGGCCGGTATTTGTGGAAGTGACCTTCATTATTTCATTTCTGATCAAGTTGGTGGCGAACCCGTTCCTTATCCCTGCCTCGTTGGTCACGAATGCGCGGCTGAAGTGGTGGCTGCCGGTCCTGAAGTAAAAAACTTTAAGCCGGGCGAGCTGGTGGCCGTTGAGCCATCAATCTCCTGTGGAGTCTGCGACCAGTGCCTGGCCGGGCGTTTTAATACCTGCCGCAAAGTTAAGTTTCTTGGTCACCCCGGTGAACTCAACGGCTGTTTTGCCGAGTATTTTGTCATGCCGGCCAAAAATTTATTAAAACTTTCCCCATCCACCAGTGCGGAAGAAGCCATGCTAGCCGAACCACTGTCCATCGCTCTCCATGCTTTCAACCTGGCTGGCCTGGGAAACACAGCGCGCGTGGCCGTGCTGGGCAGTGGCCCCATTGGTTTATCGCTAATACTTCTGCTTAAAAAACATGGACTGGCCTCTATTTTTGCTACTGACCGGTCTGAAGCCCGGGTGAAAGCAGCCATCAGAGCTGGGGCCAGCTGGGCCGCCAGGGTGGAAGAGGAAGATGTGGTTCAAGAAATAATGACTCGACAGCCTCTCGGGCTGGAAGCCGTGTTTGAAGTTAGCGGTGACCAGGAAGCCATTGACCAGGCCGTAGAACTGGTCAAACCAGGTGGCAAGATAATCCAGGTGGGCATTCCGCTTCCAGAAAGAATCTCTTACCGAATCAGCAAAGTACGCAGAAAAGAAGTTACCATCATCAACGTCCGCCGGCAAAATCTCTGTACGGAAAGAGCTTTGCAGATGATAGAGCAGAAAGAGATTGAGGTCAGCTGGCTGCTAACTCACCGCTTCCAGCTGGAGGAAGCACAGAACGCCTTCAGTACAGCCGCCGACCGACTTGATGGCGCCCTCAAAGTTGCCTTTGTGATCAATTAAAGAAATCCAATGGCTCTGTTCTTGGTGGCGCAGCCCCTTACTAAAAGCACTTTAAGCCAGTTAAACCCGGAGTTAAAAGTATGGCCCTAGCCTGCAAGCTATCTTCCAGCTTGGCCTGATTCCCTTAAAAAACAAAGCCCAGAAGAACGGCGGCCCTGCTCCCCCCGATTTTAAAATTCACCTCTTCATAAGTAGCGTTGGCCGCACAATAAGCCGCATTTATTCCTAACAATAAAAATTTTTCTTTGAGATACAAGCCACCTTCCACTGAAAAAGTCAGCTTATTCCCGCTGACCATTATTTCCATGGCTTCTTCTTTGTAGGTTACCGCTACCACCCCAGCTCCAAGATAAGCCTTTAAATGTTTGTTAAGA
>JBBIRN010000209.1:0-4124 GCA_037441785.1 Candidatus Aminicenantota bacterium
AACATTCTGGCCAGCAAGCCCGAAGATGTTCTAAAGCAAGCAGATAAAATAAAGGAAGCTGATGGTATCCTAGTCATACACCTGACCATCTGGATCTCCGACCTTCTCAACACCGTCTTAAGCTTTAAAAAGCCCACGGTCATTTTTGCTGCTCCCTACTCCGGTCATGAATGGACCAGCTACGGACAGCTCATGAAAGAAGAACGCGGTGCTTTGGTGGATTGTTTTCTGAGCAGTGAGGCCCGGGACCTGGCTCGGGCTGTTCGTCCCTTCCGGGCCATACATCATCTCCGGGAAGCCAAGATATTGAACCTGACCACGGCCCCGTTTGAGGAATACGCCGGAAAGGTTAAGGAAAAATTTGGTACGGAAATTAAAAGAATTACTCTCGACCGCGTGGAAAAGATGTACGCAGCTATCAGCGAGGCTGAAGCCCGGCGTGAAGCTGAGCTCTGGTATGAGGGAGCAGAAAGAGTGGTGGAACCCACCAGAGAAGAAGTTTACCGGGCGGCGCGTCTGGCTCTGGCCTTTGAAAAGTTAATTGAAGAAGAACAGGCCACAACCCTGACCGTTGATTGCTACGGCACTATGTGGGATAAAACCATCAAGCTTCCCGCCTACCCCTGCCTGGGGTTCTCCAGGCTGAACAGCCGGGGGCTGGGCGGCATCTGTGAATCAGACCTGCGTTCAGCCTTAACTCACCTCATCTTTCAGGGACTGGCCGGAAAACCTGGTTTTATCAGCGACCCAACTGTGGATGAGGCCCGCAACTACATCATCCTGGCGCACTGCCTGGGAACGGTTAACATGGATGGGCCCGGGAAACCCGGTCACTCCTACAAGCTAAGAACAGTCATGGAACGCGAAGAAGGAGTTGTCCCCCAGGTTCGCATGAGAAAAGGAGAAAAAGTCACTCAGGCTATTCTGGTGGGCACTGAAAAAATGCTCTACTTCACCGGCGAGATTGTGGATACACCGGTAGGCCTGGAAGATGACCGGGGTTGCCGGACAAAAATCGCGGTTCGGGTAGACGGCCACCTGGATAAACTCTGGCGCAACTGGTCTCATGGTCTGCACCGCGTTACCGTTTATGGTGAACTCAGCCGCGAGCTGCAGATGCTGGCCCGCTTTAAAAAACTTGAGCTGGTAAACGAAGCTGTTTAAGAGGCCGCCACATCCTGCCAGAAATAAGCAAAAAGCCGGGGCAGAAAAAGCACAATAATGAGTAATGGTTGAGCGGAGTGCTTTGAGCCTCAGGCCTCTGAGGGATATTTTACGGCGGCTAAACTTTCGTTTGAATTAGACCCCCAGAAAAATGTATATATATTTGTCTTAAGCTAAAAACCAAGGAGCAATTTCATGGAATTAATTTCCTTTTCCGGAAACACCAGGCCAAGAAGTTTACAGGCAAAAGTTTTATTTTTTTTAATTTCAACCTGTCTGGCTCTCGGTTTAATCTTCCCTGCTCTCTTACAGGCTGAAATTATCCCGCCAGAAAAATTTCTGGGTTTTCAGGTGGGCCAGGATTTCAAGCTGGCCAACTGGAAACAAATCAGCGAATATTTCCGTCTGCTGGATGAAGCTTCCGACCGGGTTAAAGTGGTGGAGCTTGGCCAGACCACCCTCGGGCGGCCGATGCTCATGGCCATCATTACGGCTGAAGAAAATTTCCCGAACCTGGAAAAGTACCGCTTGATTCATCAGAAGCTCCACGACCCGCGAGTGCTGCAGCCGGGCGAAAAAGAGCGCCTGGTAAAAGAAGGCAAGGCCATTGTCTACATCAGCTGCTCCATTCATTCCACAGAAATAGCTGCTTCCCAGATGTCCATGGAACTGGCTTACCAGCTGGCCACTGACCGTTCCCCGGAAACAGAAAACATCCTGAAACAGGTTATTCTGCTTCTGGTTCCCTCGGCCAACCCGGATGGTATTGACCTGGTTACGGACTGGTATTACCGAACGCTGGGCACACCTTATGAAGGCAGCGCTATGCCCTGGCTTTACCATTATTACACCGGTCATGATAACAACCGCGACTGGTTTATGCTGACCCAGAAGGAAACGCAACTACTGGCTCGGGTCCTCTACCAGGAATGGTTTCCGCTGCTGGTTTATGATGTGCACCAGATGGGCTCAAACGGTCCGCGTTTGTTCCTGCCGCCTTACCAGGACCCCATCAACCCTAACCTTGACCCGCTGCTTTTAAGGGAGCTTTACCAGCTGACCGGAGAGGCAGTCATCAGCCTCAGCCGACAGGGAAAAACTGGCGTGGCCACCAACACCATCTTTGACGGCTGGTACAACACGGCCAACCGGGCAGCACCTCTTCGCCACAATGCTCTGGGCATTCTCTCTGAGGCCGCCAGCGCCAACCTGGCTTCTCCTATCTTTCTTAAGCCCGGTGATATAAGAGTATCTGGAGCCGGAAATGAAGTTCAGTCCACCTACCTTGAGCCCTGGCCCGGCGGCTGGTGGCGGCTGCGGGACATCGTTGATTACGAAAAAATCGTGGCTCTGTCTTTCCTGAAAACCATTGCCAGCCAGAAGGAAAGATTCCTGGAAAACTTCTGCTTCTTTGCGGAGCGCCAGGTAGAAAAGGGCCAGAAAGAGCCTCCTTTTGCCTACGTCATTCCGGAAGAGCAAAAAGATTATCCGGCGGCTCTCAAGCTGGTGGAAGTCATCCAGAAAAACGGGGCCGAGGTTTACCGGGCCAGAAAACCGTTCACGGCTGATGGTATAAATTTCCCGGCCGGAACTTTTGTTATTCCTCTGGCCCAGCCTTACCGGGCCTTTATCAAGGACCTGCTGGAAAGCAAAGCTTATCCTCTGCCACCCGGCAAAGACCCGGCTCAGTATCTTCCCTACGATGAAGCCAGCTGGACGTTGCCTCTGCAGATGGGCGTTAGAGTGGTGGAGATAAAGACCCCGCTTCAGGCAGAAACCGAGCTCTTACCACCTCTTAAGATGCCGGACAGCACATTGGTCCAGGGTGAGGGCCGTTATCTACTCGTGGACAGCAATTCAGTAAACTCGGCTATTCTGGCTAACCGGTTGCTTAAAAACAAACTGCCGGCCGGTTATCTTGACCGAGAAATAAACCTCCCGGGCTTCTCTTTTCCGGCCGGAAGCCTTGTTCTGGAAAAGAGCAAGATTAGTCAGGCCAGCTTAAAAAACCTGACCCGCGGCCTCAGTCTGAAGCTGGTGAGCGTGTCCTCAACCAGTTCGGCCAGGATACTGCCGCTTAAACCTTACCGCCTGGCGGTTTACCAGCCCTGGACGGCCAGCATGGACGAAGGCTGGTTGCGCTGGGTACTGGAGCAGTTTGAGTTTGAGTTCAAGGTGGTGCATAACGCGGAAATCATAGCCGGAAACCTGGAGAAAAATTTCACCCACCTGATTATTCCCGGCCTGGAGGCCACGACCATCATTGAGGGCCGGAAAAAAGGTGAAGTGCCGCCAGAATATGCCGGAGGCCTGGGCAATGAAGGTCAGGCGGCCCTGAACTCTTTTGTGCGAAACGGCGGTATTTTACTTGCTCTGGAAAATTCAACAGATTTTGCCATTCAGTGCTTTGGTCTGCCGGTCAAAAACATCATTGAGCGGCGAAGACCGGCCAGGTCGGAAACAGGTGAAACGAGCAACAAATCTGAAGCCAGCAGAGTATATTCTCCTGGTTCCATTCTGCGGGTGCTGGTTGACCCCACTCACCCGGAAACTTACGGCTGTGGCCAGGAAGCTGCGGTGTTTTCTTTCTTCAGCCCGGTTTTTGAAATAACAAAGCCAGAAGATGGAAAGTTATCCCAGGTAGGAAACATAACTAGCCTGGCCTGGTTCCCGGCTTCTGACCCGCTGCTCAGCGGCATCCTGATTAACGGAGACAAACTGAAGTACAAATCCGCGGCCGTAAGCTGCACTGTTGGACTGGGTAGAGTTATTCTCGTCGGTTTTGAACCCATCCACCGGGCTCAGGCCTGGGGAACGTTCAAGTTTGTGTTTAACCCGATTCTTTATCGCTAAGAAGATTTGGTAAAGGACAGTGGTATAAATTTTTAAGGGCTGAATTTTTTGAGGATTAGGCCGCAATTTTTAGCAAATTAAAAGCGTTCAAAGACCGGGATAAAATT
>JBBIRN010000210.1:0-4100 GCA_037441785.1 Candidatus Aminicenantota bacterium
TAAAAATTCATAAAAGGCCTACGGGCGGTCTTCCTGGCCATTATTTTACCCACAAGGCAATTTTTTAATTCGGCCCTGAGCCTGATGAACATTAAAAACAGCCTCAGAAAAAAATCTGCTACATCTGACAAAAAGTCTCTTTTTCCTGAACTTTAAGATTGAAAAATCCGTATAAATAAAATAAGGTTAAACTGCAGGCTCAAATAATAATTCAGAAACGAGCCTTCTGGGAGGAAACATGAAATTCAGAAACTTTTTCACCCGAGCATTTATAACATCTTTCGTTTTACTGGCTTTGCTGTTGATAGTTCCATCATTGAGCACGGCGACCACAACTACAGCCGAGGCCCAGGCTCAGAGCGCTGACCTGAGCCAGAAGGTCGCCGGCCACTGGGAGGGGGCCATTGAGCTTCCAGGAATGAAGCTGGAAGTTTTGATTGATTTCAAGCTTTCAGCGGAAAAGAAGCTGGAAGGCGTCATCTCCATTCCCATCCAGAAAGCCAAGGATCTACCGCTTGCGGATATAAAATTAGCAGATAGCGAAATCAGCTTTGCCATCGCGGGCGTGCCTGGAAATCCAGTCTTCAAAGGAAAGCTGGATGAAAGCGGGCAGAAAATCAGCGGTCAGTTTACTCAGTCGGGCCAGACTTTTCCCTTCAACCTGAGCAAAGGCGAAGACCCGGTGGCCAAAGCCAAAAAAGTCCTGGAAGGAATGGACGGAATCATCAACAAGGCTATGGCTGACCTTAAGGTCCCGGGCCTGGCTCTGGCTGTGGTCAAAGGTAAAGAAGTGATTTTCACCAAAGGCTACGGGCTGCGTGACGTAGAAAACAAGCTGCCGATGACGCCCGATACCCTGCTGGCCATTGGCTCAGCCACCAAAGCCTTCACCACTTTTGCTCTGGCCAGGCTGGCTGATGAAGGCAAGATGAGCTGGGACCAGCCGGTGCGCACCTACATCCCGTGGTTTAAGCTCTCAGACCCGCTCATCACCGAGCGAATCACGCCCCGCGATTTAGTCACTCACCGCTCGGGTCTCCCCCGTCATGACCTACTCTGGTACAACAATTACCAGGCCACGCGAGAAGAGCTGGTGCGGCGACTGGCTTATCTTCAGTTCACCGCGGATTTGAGGCAGAAATTCCAGTACAACAACCTGATGTTCCTGACGGCCGGGTATTTGCTTGAAGTCCTGAGCGGCAAAACGTGGGAAGATGCCGTGCGCGAGCTGGTGCTCAACCCGCTGCAGATGAAGAGAACCAATTTTTCCGTACTGGATTCGCAGAAAGACCAGGACTTTGCCCAGCCTTACCTTTACCGCGACGGGAAAATTCAGAAAATTCCTTTCCGCAACCTCACCAACATGGGGCCAGCCGGCTCCATCAACTCCAGTGTGCGGGAGATGAGCAACTGGGTCATCGTTCATCTGAACGCCGGGAAATTTGGCGACCGGCAGCTTCTGAACCCGGCCAGCGTGGATGACCTGCACCTGCCGCACATGCCCATTGAACAGACGCCCTCAACGCCGTACCTGAGCCCGGCAAGTTATGGTATGGGCTGGTTTGTGGATTATTACCGTGGCCACCAGCGCGTGTATCACGGCGGAAACATTGACGGCTTTTCAGCGCTGGTCAGCATGCTGCCGCAGGACGGCTACGGGTTTGTCATTCTGACCAACAGAAATGGCAGCGTGCTGCCAGGGATTCTGGTCAACACTTTGGTTGATAAGCTGTTAGGCCTGGAGCCAGTGGACTGGATTGGCGAAGCCGTCCGCAATCAGGCTCAGGGAGAGGAGCTGGGCAAAAAAGCTGAACAGAAAGCAGCCGCCAGGAAAAAGCCCGGAACGAAGCCAGCCCACGCCCTGAATGAATACGCCGGCACTTACTTTCATCCAGGTTACGGCGAGCTTAAGGTCAATTTCAAGGATGGGAAGCTATCTTTTACTTATAACGGCATCACCACTCCACTTGAACACTGGCATTATGAAACCTTCAACGGCCTGAAGGGCGAGGACCCGACGTTTGAGGATATGAAGCTTACCTTCCAGACTGATGTCAACGGAAACGTGGCTGCCGTGGCCGCGCCGTTTGAACCGACAGCGGATGATATCGTCTTCAAGAAAAAGCCCGACGAGCGCTACTACGACCCGAAGTTCCTGCAAAAATTGACCGGAAAATTCGTGCTGATGAACCAGGTCACCACCATTGAGCTAAAAGGCAACACCCTGACCCTGTTTGTGCCCGGGCAGCCGGTTTATGACCTGGTGCCCGACCTGGGCGATGAATTTTACCTCAAGCAGGTGCCGGTAATTCGCGTTCGTTTCATTTTTGATGCTAAGGGTGAAGTCACGGGCCTGGAGTCCATCCAGCCCGGCGGCGTCTTCGAGCTGAAGAAGCTAACTGATAAATCGGAAACTGTCAAATAAATGGAGTTATAGATGGGCTCATAAATGCATAAATGGCGGCATAAATGGGGTCATAAATGGGGTCGGACCACAATAATTCTTTTATTTTCAATAACATAGTAGAATTTTCAAGCGTCTTTTTCCATTTTAAAAACTAATTTTTCGGTAATCAAAAAACTTCCCAGAAATTTACAGATAAAGCCGAAAAAGAGGAACCCAAAGACAAACCCGCGCAGAAAAAATAGCATTGAAAAAAATTAGCGGGCCGATTTATTCGGCTTTGAAGCTCATTTATCGCCAGGAAAGGATGGATTTTTTTCATAAAGAGGCCCATATTTTCCAAACTAAATTAGAAAACCACATTTATCCTTGTCTTCAATAAGCTACTCTAAAACAAACTCACTCTTTAGCTAACCCCATGCTTCTGGATATTTAAACCCAAGAAGTTGCAATAAGACAAAATTATTGGATATTATTCAATTTTGAAAAATCAAAAAGCTATTTTTGCTACTTTAATGACAGTAGTTAGAAATTTTTTTTACGGGAACCGCAGAGTTCCCATCAAGATGTTATTATTATGATGCAGAAGGAAGAGGAAGATGAAAAAGGGGAAAAACGCTATTAAAGGTGGGGGCGGAAGATTAGAGGAAATACGCAGGACAGCCCGACTTTTGGATATCATCCAAAATGTTACTGTTGCACCTCGCCGATGGACAAGAAAAGCTCTCGCCGAAAAATACGAAATCAGCGAAAGACAAATCCAGAAAGACCTTACAGTAATTCGCTACAGGCTTCATCTTGATCTTCAAAATGACGGAAACGGGTATTATTTCAAAACCATTCCCAGGTTGCCAACCATATCTTATTCTTTTTCCGAAGCCCTGGCTTTACTCCTTGCTGCCCGAGTAGGGCAGACCTTGCCAGGTATTGATACTTATGAACTCTCATCGGCAATCACTCGTCTTGAATCTCTTTTTCCCAAAGAAACACTACCTATGCTAAAAGCGGTTACCGAAGATATTCCCGAGTACTCAGAAAGCAAGGATCGAATTAGTAAATTAACCTTACTGCACCAGGCCCTAAGTCAAAGAAAGCAAGTTAAGATTGTATACAGAACCGCTTCTCGGGGAAATATAACTTCAACCAGGCTTATAGAACCATACCGCATAATTCCCTATTTGAAGACCTGGCAACTGGTGGCCTTTTGTCACGTCAGAAAAGAAATCCGTGAATTCAATATCGATCGCATTGAAAAATTAGAAATATTAGATTCAACCTACGAAATACCATCAGATTTTGATCTTGATTCTTTTTTTGGCAATATTTGGGGTGTCTATAGACAAAGCTCTAAACCGGTAGAAGAAGTAGAGTTAGAATTTGAACCCGAAGCTGGCAGGTGGGTAGCCGAAGGCGTCTGGCATAAAAGCCAAAAACTCTACTTTGAGGATGATGGTCGAGTTCGCCTTAAATTGTACATCAGCATTTCTCCAGATTTTGTTTGCTGGCTACTTCATTTTGGCTGGCGGGTTAAGATTTTGAAACCGAACTGGCTAAAAGAAGAATTAAGAAAAGAGTTGCTTCGAGCCTTAAAAAACATCGAAAATCCATAAAATAAAAAATAAAAAATATTTTTTGGAGGTTTGATGATGGGAAATAAACTTAAAGTAATTTTAATCCTTCTCTTTGTCGCCAATTT
>JBBIRN010000211.1:0-4098 GCA_037441785.1 Candidatus Aminicenantota bacterium
ACTGAGGGAAAAAGTGATGGTCAGGTGGCTAATCCCTACTATTTTAGTAGTATTTATGATGGGCTGCGCGGCGGCTCCCAAAATGGTGGAAAAACCAGGCTGGCCGGAAGGCGACCGGCACTGGGTAGAAAAAACTATGCGGAAGATGAGCCTGCCGGAAAAAATCGGACAGCTGGTGGTAACCAGGTACAGCGGGGAATTTTTTAACTGGCAGGAGGAAAATTTCCAGCAGCTGGAAAGGCTCATCAGAGATTATCATCTGGGTGGGTTGATCCTTTTTGGTGGGGAAGCGCTGGAAACTGCTTATTTTACTAACCATTTCCAGAAAATTTCCAGACTGCCGCTTTTGATTGCCTCCGACCTGGAAAGAGGTGCTGGCAACCAGGTTACCGGGGCCACTCTTTTCCCACCCCTGATGGCTCTGGGAGCGGCCGACTCAGAAGACCTGGCTTATGAGATGGGCCGGGTTACGGCGGTGGAAGCGCGTGCTTTGGGCCTACATATGACTTACGCTCCGGTGGTGGATGTCAACATCAACCCTGACAACCCCATCATCAACACCCGTGCGGTGGGCGAGGACCCGGAACAGGTCGCCAGAATAACGGTGGCCTTCATCAGAGGATGTCAGGAAAACGGCCTGATAGCTACGGCCAAACATTTTCCCGGTCATGGTGATACTGACCAAGATTCACACAGTCTGCTGCCCACCATAAAGGCAGACCTTGAGCGGCTGGAGAAAGTTGAGCTTTATCCCTTTAAAAAAGCCGTTGAAGCTGGTGTTCAGGCCATCATGACTGCTCATCTTTACGTGCCGGCTCTGGAGCCCGAGCCCGGGCTTCCAGCCACCCTCTCGCCCAGAATCATAACCGGGCTGCTGCGGAACAGGCTTGGTTTTAAAGGATTGATTGTTACTGATGCTCTGGAAATGCGGGGCATCACTGGCTATTTCCGCCAGGAAGAGGCAGCTTTAAGAGCTCTGCAGGCCGGGGTGGACCTGCTTCTCCTGCCGCCTGACCCGGGCCAGGTCATTGACTATCTGGTCAAAGCCGTCAGGGATGGCCAGCTGCCGCTCAGCCGGGTAGAAGATTCTGTGCGTCGGGTTCTGCTGTTTAAGACCAGGCTGGGACTTCATCGCCAGAGGTTTGTTTCCCTTGATAGACTGCCGCTGGTTCTCGGTCGTCCAGAGCACAAAGAGATAGCCAGGAAAGCGTTTGCTTCAGCCATTACTCTGGTGAAAAATGAAAACAACCTGCTGCCCTTAACTCAGGGGAAAAGAACGGTAGTTCTGTCTTTGAGCAGTGACCCGGGTGATTATTTTGCCGGTCGCCGGTTTGCTTCAGAAATTATGGCCCGAGTTCCCGCAGCCCGGGTTTTTTATGCTGATGGAGATACCGGAAAGGAGAAGCTGGAAGAAGCCCGGGCGGAAGCCAGCTCGGCGGAAGTGGTGGTGGTGGCGCTGTTTTCCAGTTTGAGAGCTTACAAAGGAAGCGTGGACCTGGAACCGGCGCAGGTGGAACTTATCAAGAAAATTAAAGCCGCCGGGCGTCCGCTGGTGGTGCTCTCTTTTGGCAGTCCTTATTTACTGCGCCATTTTCCGGAAGTGGATGCTTATCTCTGCCTTTATCGCAACACGCCAGAAACGCAGGAACTGGGAGCTAGAGCTCTTTTTGGTGAGGCCAGGATAGCCGGTCGGCTGCCCGTTTCTCTGCCCGGGTTGTTTCCCCGGGGGCACGGACTTATTCTGGAGAAAACAAAGGAGGAAAAATGAAATACAAAGATTTTGGTCACACCGGGGTTAAAATCTCCGAATTGTGCTTTGGCACCATGTCTTTCGGGGCCGAAGCCGATGAAAAAACCTCGGCTGAGATGTTTGCCTACTGCCGGGAAAAAGGTATAAACATCTTTGATTGTGCTGACCTTTATGCCAGAGGACGTTCAGAAGAGATTTTAGGCCGTTTGATTAAAGATTGCCGGGAAGAAGTTCTGATTACCAGCAAAGTTTATTTCCCCACTGGCCCGGACATAAACGCCATGGGAGCTAACCGTCGCCACATCATGTACGCGGTGGAAGGCAGCCTCCGGCGCCTGGGGACCGACCGGATTGATGTTTATTTTATCCATCGTTTTGACGATATCACACCGCTGGAAGAAACTCTCCGGGCTCTGGATGACCTGGTCCATCAGGGAAAAATCCTTTACCTCGGTCTCAGTAATTTTGCGGCCTGGCAGGTAGAAAAAGCCATTGGCCTCGCTGCCCTCCATGGCTGGGCGCCGGTGGCCTGCATCCAGCCGATGTACAACCTGGTCAAACGGCAGGCCGAGGTAGAGATACTGCCCATGGCTCAAGCGGAAAAGCTCGGTGTTCTGGCTTACAGTCCCCTGGCGGCGGGCCTTCTTTCCGGAAAATACGGCAAGAACAGAAAACCAGCTTCTGGCCGTCTGGTGGAGAATAAGATTTACCAGACGCGCTACGGTGAAGAATGGGTCTATGAGGTGGCGGAAAAGTTTACTGAGTTTGCTCGCCAGCATGGCTATAACCCGGTTAGCCTGGCTATTGCCTGGGTCGGCAGTCATCCGGCGGTCACTGCTCCGATTATCGGTGCCAGAAATGTAGAACAGCTCAAAGATGCTATAGCCGCGGTAGAGATAGAAATGACTGAAGAGCTCAGAAAAGAGATTTCCCGGCTGTCGCCTGAACCGCCTCCCGCCACTGACCGTAGCGAAGAAAAAACTGAGGTGCATTTTCCTATAAGGCGGTAGAAAGACCTGAGGTCGTTTAAAAATTCATTCAGCGGATAAGCTGGCTTAAGCGTCCCGTCCTCAGTGATCTAATTTCAGGTCAACAAAAGAACAATAAGCCAGAGCTGGGTCAGCTTTTTCCCGGGTAGAGAGCAGAAGCTGGGCAGTGGAGGGATGAACGTACCCTTCAAAGACTGTCTGGCCATTAAGCTTTATTATTACTGGCTGGCTTAAATCCACCAGAGCCTCGTCCAGGTAAAGCCTGAGGCTTTTAACCTGAGTGGTGGTCACGGTAATTTCATTACCTGCTACTGAAGATTGGACTTCAGCCGGCAGGTTTTCGTACTCAAGAATTCTTACCCAGTAACACTGGAGATAATCCGGTTCGGTGACCACGAAGTTTATTTTCTGCGGGTAAGGATTACGGCTACTGCCGTCAAACATTTCTCTGATGAGGCTGATGATTTCCACCGGCTCTACGTTATGTCTTTTGCCCTTCAGCCCTTTAAACCATACCTCAGCCTTGTTTTTTTTCAGAAACTCGTAAGCCTTTAAATCTCCCTCTGGCGTTATATGTTCATCATCCAGACCGTGAGCAATCATTATTTTGCTGTTGAGAAGGTTGCCCAGCTTTTCCAGGTCCTCTGAAAGGTCAAAATTCTGGCGGTTGAGCATCGGAAATCCCATGCTTTCCGCCATGGCGGCCAGCCGGTCAGGGAAGGTGGTGGCATAATAATAGGTGGCTATCCCACCGTTGGAGCTGCCAGCCAGGAAAATGCGGTTGCTGTCCAGGCTGTATTTTTGGAAAACCGTCCGCCAGATTCTTTTGAGGCTGGATTCCACCTGACTGTCCCACCACAGACCGTAAGCCTGCGGCACTACCATGATGTATTTGGCCAGAGCATTTTCTTTTTGCCAGGCGTTGTAGAAAGAAAGAAGAGCAATGTCTCCCCGGCCTTCTCCCATGCCCAGGTAGATGATTAAGGGAAATTTTTCAGCCGGGTCGTAGTCATCAGGCAGGTAGAGGTAGTAAGGCCTTTTCTGGTCTTCTTTTTCTTCGGAAAGAAAGAATTTAAAAAACCCGGCCTGATAGGAAGGTTCAGGTTTAAGAGCAGGTAACAGGCGGTGCAGTTCCTGGACAGGATAGCGGGAGAGCTCAGAAGTCAGGCTTTCATCGTTCTGGTAGAACCAGCGTCTGAGCTCGGCCAGAAGGGCCTTTTGATTCTGAGAAAGCACATAATCGCTGTTTTCCAGGAAATTCTTCGCCCGAAAACGGAGATAACTGTCAGAGCTCTGGGACAGGTCTTTCATCAGGGTGGGGTCGTTTTGATAAAGATAAAGAGCTTTAGCCAGGTTGAA
>JBBIRN010000212.1:0-4056 GCA_037441785.1 Candidatus Aminicenantota bacterium
AGCAAAAAACCCCGGCTGAATTACTTTTTGCTGATGATAAAACACCTCTTCTTTTCCCGGAAGAAGAGTTGGCGGAGGCGGAAAAGACCAAGACTGAAGAGACATTAGGAAAAGAAATAAAAGATGAAGAATATAGTCTCACAGAAAAAATTGAAGAGCTGGAAAAAGAGGCTTTTTCTGAGACTGAGGAAGAGGAACCAGGCTCTGAAGCTGGGGCGAAACCCGGGTTTGTGACCATGGCCGTGGAAAGTCTGAAGAGTGAAATAGAAAGAGAAGTAAAGACAGAAGTAGAAGAAGAAACGAATCCGCCAGTGGGCCCTGGTATGGTAACGAAAATTATCAGGGAACTGGAAAAACAGGCCGGGGACAGCGCAGAGGAAAAAACCGAAGAAAAAATAAAAGTCCAGGAAGTGGGAAAAACCATCCCTACCTTTTCCACAGAAGAACTGGATAACATTGGTCCGACGGTGGACCTGGCCCAGCAGCAGGTAGAAAAGTTTTTTGAAATTCTGGAACATAAAGAAAAAGAAGCCAGAGGCGGGAATATGCCTGAAGAGGAAGGAAGTATATCTGAAGAAACAGCTGAAGTCCCCGGCTGGGTCAAAGAAGTTAAAAGTGAGCCTGCCGAAGAGCTTAACCTGGAAGAAAGTTTAGAGGTAACAGAACCCATGGCCAGAGAAGAAACTTCCTCAGAAGAAACCTGGGAAGAAGAAAGACCTTCTCACCCAACCATCGGGTTTCCGGAATCGTTGACGCGCGACTCAGCAGAACTGGAAGCTCTTAACCTGGAGACAGCAGAAGAACTGGAAAAGACGGAGGAATTGGCAGAAGAGGAAGAGTTAGAGGTAGCTGCCGGCAAAGATGAATCTTCCAGGATAGAGGTCAGCGTTTCCGGACCCTCAAGTTATCAGGTGGGAGAAAAAGAGAGTCTGGTTTCCGCCCTGGGTTTTAAGAATTACGTTAAGGCCAAAGTTTTTGACCTGTTGTTTGTCGGTCTTTTCTGGTTACTTTCCATCTGGCTGGCCGCCAGGTCCATGAACTCCAACCTGTTCCGGCTTCTGGAAGTGGCCACCAGTGGACTTCTGCTTTATCTTCTGATACTGACCACCACTTACTTTTTCTTGTTTTATTTCTTCATCGCAGAAACACTGGGTGACAGGTTGTTTAAGGAAGAAGAGGAAAAAGAGGAAGAAGAATAGCACTACTGAGTTTTTCTTTCCGGCCCCGTTTTTACGTTTGCCTTTGGTTCTGTGGGAGATATTTTGTGAGCTGGACGCAAAAGGCGGAAAAATTTAGCAGAATAAAAATTGAGCAGACAGGGAATTTAAAAATAGTGAAATTGGCGGAAGTTGAGTGGCGCCCGGCCTGCTATTTATTGATAAGCCAGCTGCCCGGAGTGATTTTTAGCTCCCGGATTTACCAGACACCATTTAATAATTGCCAGGATTAGTTATTTCAGGCCCATGAAAAAAGTTATCAGTGCTTCTCGCCGGACGGACCTGGTGGCCTATTATCCGGCCTGGTTGGCTAAAGTGCTGCGGGAAGAAAAGGCTTTTGTCCTGGCACCCGGCCGGAAGAAAGCACAGGAAGTAGACCTGAGGCCGGAGTCGGTGCACACCATAGTGTTGTGGTCAAAAAACTTTTCTCCTCTTCTGGAAAATCAACATGGTTTAAAAGACCTGCTCAAAAAATACGACCAGCTTTATCTTCATTTTACCATCACCGGGCTGGGCGGGAGTTTTCTGGAAAAAATGGTGCCTCCCCCGGAAAAAGCTCTGGAACAGCTTGGGCCGCTGATAGAGCTGGTGGGAACTCCGGCCCGAATTTCTGTCCGGTTTGACCCGATAATTTTCTGGTATGAGGGGCCAGGCCGGACCCTCAGAACAAATTTTTATTTTTTCCCCCAGCTGGCCGGGAGGATGAGCCGTCTGGGTTTGACCACCCTCAGGTTCAGCTTTGTGCAGTGGTACAGAAAAGCAAAAAGCCGAGCCAGAAAAGTGAAATTAGATTACTACGAGCCAACAGAAGAAGAAAAAACCCGTCTGGTGCAGGAAATGGTCAATGTGGCCCGGGCTTACCGGCTTGAGCTCTGGAGCTGCAGCCAGAAGGAGATAGCCAGGCTGCCGGGAATAAAACCATCGGCCTGCGTGGATGGAGCCCTGCTCTCCAGGCTTCATCCCCGGCAGGAATTAGCCTCCCTGGTAAAAGATAAAACTCAACGGCCGGATTGTTTATGTACGGAATCAGTGGATGTAGGAAGTTATACTCAGACTTGCCCTTCAGCCTGTCTTTATTGTTATGCTAACCCTAAAATCAATCTCTTAGATACCGAGAGCTAACCTTTCGGCCAGGGCGGAAGGCAGACCGGCTTCCAGAATTTTTTTCTGGGCCCGGTTGAGGTCATATTTCACGCGGTAGAATTTAATTTTTCTTGCCTGGCTGTCATAGATGGCATAGGCCGCGCGGGGGTCT
This sequence comes from Candidatus Aminicenantota bacterium, assembly GCA_037441785.1. Lineage (GTDB taxonomy): Bacteria > Acidobacteriota > Aminicenantia > Aminicenantales > Saccharicenantaceae > Saccharicenans. The sequence goes on from JBBIRN010000212.1 coordinate 2,473, forward strand.
CTGTCCCGCGGCTGGCCTACTGAGCCGGGGTTAATCAGGTAGCGGGCTCCTTTTTCCAGTTTTAACTCAAACGGGCTTTCCTGAATGAAAGTGCCTTCCACCTGCTGGTCTTTTTCAACATAAATAAAAGGGAAATGAGTATGGCCAAAAAAGCAGAGTGGAGTTTCGAGGAAACTAAAAGCTTCTACGGCATCAAATTCGCCAAAAATATAATAATCTTCGTCAAAAGGAGCTCCATGGCAAAGGGAAATTTCCTGGTGGATGATGAGCGGACCCTTAGGCAAGCCCTGTAAGAAAGACTTATATTTAGCCTGGAGATTTTTTCTGGTCCACTCAATAGCAGAAGCGGCAATGGGATTAAAAGTTTGAATAGAATCCAGTCCGCAGACAGCTTTATCATGATTACCCCGGACCATAAACATCTTTTTTAGGGATAAGGTTCGCTTAATGACCTCGTTGGGAGAAGCTCCGTAGCCGATAAGGTCACCCAGAAAAAGGAAACAGTCAATTTTTTTACGCTTGCTCTCGTTCAGCACCGCTTCCAGTGCTTCCAGGTTGCCATGGATGTCGGAAAAAATCAGGTAGCGCATTAATTACCACCTTTTGCTGAGCTGAAAAGTTTATCAGCCAGGTAAGAACTCCTGACCAGAGGACCGGAGACAACTTCTAAGAAACCGAGATCCAGGGCCATTTCTCTCAGACGGTCAAATTCTTCTGGCGTGTAGTAACGACTGACCGGTTGATGTTTAAGCGAGGGCTGCAGGTACTGCCCGATAGTTAACAGGTCGCAGCCGTGTTCTCTGAGCTCCTGCATGGTCTGCTTGAGTTCAGCCAGGGATTCTCCCAGCCCGACCATCAGGCCAGACTTGGTAATGGCTCCGTAGTCTTTAGCCATCCTGATCACCTGCAGTGACCTGCGGTAATTGGCAGCCGGTCTGTTTATTAAAGGGTAAACTCGCTCTACGGTCTCCAGATTGTGGTTCAGAAGGTCAGGACCGGAAGAGAGAACTTTGCGCAGGGGTTCTGCTTCTCCTTTAAAATCTGGTATGAGGACTTCAACCTTGATTTCCGGGTTGAAATCCTTTATCAGCCTGGTGGTCCGGGCAAAAATTTCCGCGCCACCGTCAGGCAGGTCATCTCTGGTCACGGAAGTGAGGACCACATACTTCAACCCCATTTCTTTAACCGCGGCCAGCACGGCTTCCGGTTCATGTTCATCCAGCGGTTCTGGCCGGCCTTTCGGTACAGCACAGAAGCCACAGTTTCTGGTGCAGATGTTTCCTAAAATCAGAAAAGTGGCTGTTCTTCTTTCCCAGCATTCGCCCAGGTTAGGACAGCGGGCACTTTCACAGATAGTGTGCAGATTCTGTTTTTTTAGCAGTTCCGCTACCTGAAAACAGGCAGAATGAGAGGGCAGCTTACTTTTTAACCAGGAAGGTTTTTTTTGATAGTCCAACCCGCTTTTCTCTTTATAGTCTGGAGCCAGTAAAGAAGACTTTCCGAGATATAAAGATTAGTATTCGAAATCGCGCTCTCTTTTCAGACGACGCCGCATCCGCTTTCTCGCCTGAGCTTCTTTCAGCC
>JBBIRN010000213.1:0-2942 GCA_037441785.1 Candidatus Aminicenantota bacterium
AAAGAATGTGCAGGAAGTGGCCCGACTGATTCAAACCGGTCTGGATATCTCGCGCTTTAAAGAGGTTATACTGGAAGACGAGTTTGACTTTTCTTTGATTTTTGAAAGGTAAAACTTAGAGTTTTGTTTTCTGGAGAAAAAAATGAACAGAGTTAAGTTTCTGACGGGCACCCTGCTGGTTTTTTTTCTGCTAACAGCTTTTCTACCAGCTGAAGTTAAAACCAACGGTTATTTTTCTTTTGAGTATCTTAAAAGCCAGAGCGAGGGGGCCTGGCCCAAGGGCACCTTCAGCAATTTGTCTGGTGGGTTTATCCTGAGTGGAACCATAAGCGGCCCGCTGGCCTTTCTGGCAGAAGTGCAGGGCCGGATGAAGGACTCTTTTTCTCTGCAACAGGCTTATCTTCTTGTCCAGGCCAGTGCCCTTTTTAATTTTAAGTTTGGGCTGTTGGAAATTCCTTTTGGTCGGTTTAACACCTCAGCCCGGCCGGCGGAGAACCTGACCATTCTTCCACCGTTGCCTTTTCATTTTTTCCCCTGGCGCTGGCATGACCTGGGGCTGAGCTGGGAAGGGCATGTTCAATTTTTTTATTATTCAGCCTATCTTGTTAATGGTTTGAGTGCCAACAGCGATGGTTACCTGGTTTCTGGTGTAAGAGACCAGAACAAGAATAAAGGGGCCGGCAGCCGTCTGGCCATAAGATTAGGTGAGGGTTTTGAACTGGGCGGGTCTTTTTATTCAGGTAAGTACGACAGCTCCGGGGTCAAGGACGTGCAATTTCAGGGGCTGGACCTTATCTGGGTGACCACCGACTGGGAGGTAAGAGGAGAATACATAAAATCAATTTATGACCATCCCTTTTTGGGTGAAAAAAAAGGATTTGATGGTTATTATTTGACCGTGGGCATGAATTTTCAGAAGATGAAAATTTATTTCAGCTTTCAGAATTCTGCCGTGCCAGCCTCCACCTATGTGTTTGATGACTTCACTTTACCGGCCATAAACGTTTTTATGGAAACTATGGTCAGGAAAGACCGCAAGGCTATTGGCTTAAAATGGGATGTGCTTAACAATCTCTTTGCCAAGCTGGAATTTGACTGGAACAAAGAAAAAGAAATAAAAATCAAGGATAATAACCTGACCGTGCAGCTTGGTTTTGTTTTCTGAAAACTTCAAGTAGCTGCCTAAATCTGATAAAATGAGCTGGCTTTGGAGCTAAAATTTTCTTGCTTTAAGGATGCCTGAAATGAGTAATCTGCTGGTCCTTGGTACGCAGTGGGGAGACGAGGGCAAGGGCAAAGTGGTTGATTTTTTAGCCCCGGCTTTTGACCTCATCGCCCGTTACCAGGGTGGACACAATGCCGGTCATACGGTTTATCTATCTGGTAAGAAAGTGGTTTTGCACCTGATTCCCTCCGGGATACTTCACCCAGGAAAAATCTGTGTTATCGGAAATGGTCTGGTGGTCAGCCCCCAGGCTTTTTTTAAAGAACTGTCTGATTTAAGGCAGCTGGGGGTTGAAGTTAACGAAAAAAGGCTGGTTCTCAGCCGGGCCGCTCAGGTCATCATGCCCTACCACCCGCTCATGGAGAAAATCTCTGAGTCCGCCCGGGGCCAGAAGATGATTGGCACCACCTGCCGCGGCATAGGGCCATGCTACGAGGATAAAATAGCCCGCTGGGGAATCAGAGTGGGCGATTTGTTAGAGCCTGCAGTACTCAGAGAAAAGATTGAAGACAATTTAAGAATAAAAAATAAAATTTTTGAGGCTTTCGGCTACGCTCCTTTTTCCGCTGAAGAGATTTACAGAGAATATGCCGATTATGGAGAAAAGCTGGCTCCGTTTGTTCAGGATGTTTCGGTTTTTCTCCATCAGCAGATAAAGGCCGGGAAGAAAATTCTTTTTGAAGGAGCCCAGGGAGCTCTGCTAGACGTAGATTTTGGCACTTATCCTTACGTGACCTCCTCCAGCTGTACGGCCGGAGGCGTTTCTACCGGGCTTGGGCTCAGCCCCAAACAGGTGCAGGCGGTCTTGGGCATCACCAAAGCTTATACCACCAGAGTGGGTAGCGGTCCTTTTCCCACGGAATTAAAGGACGAAACCGGAGCGGCCATCGCCAGAAAAGGAGATGAGTTCGGCGCTACTACCGGTCGTCCGAGAAGGTGTGGCTGGTTTGATGCTGTAGCCGTCCGTTATGCCTGCCGTATTAACGGTGTGGATGTTCTGGCTCTGACCAAACCGGATGTTCTGGAAGAATTGAGAGAAATTAAAGCCTGTTTCCGTTACCGTTATAAAGGTTCGCCCCTCACCGATTTCCCTTCCGACCCCTGGATTCTGGAAAAAGTGGAACCTGAGTACAGTACTTTTCCAGTCTGGTCGCCTTCCATGCACCGCCTGAAAAATTTTGAGCAACTGCCGGCCGGGTTTCTTGATTACCTGCACTGGATTGAGGATACCCTGGAGGTGAAGGTGGCTTTAATCTCCACGGGTGTGGACCGCGAAGACATGATTTATTTGAAAGATGAAATGAAAAAGATTCTGGGGGAGAAAGCTGAATCTCTGGGGAAGACCTGAACCAGGGAGAAAGAATTAAAAGCCATGAACGTGGATAAATCATTCACCCAGTGGGTAGAAATAGATGCTGCTTCCTTCCGCCAGAACGTAGAAGCGTTCAGGAGCAGACTGGGCAAGACCGAGCTGATGCCAGACATCAAGTCCAATGCCTACGGGCATGGCTTGCTGCCCATCGCCCGGCTGGCTGACAGCCTGGGAATAAACTGGTTTGGTGTTAACAGCGTGGAAGAAGGCATATCCCTGCGGCAAGCTGGCTTTCAGCAAAAAATCCTGGTCCTGGGTTATGTTCCTCTGACCCAGGCTAAGCTGGCGGTGGAATATGACCTGCGGGTAGTGGTTTACAACCCGGAAAACATCCGGGCTCTGGCC
>JBBIRN010000213.1:2954-4041 GCA_037441785.1 Candidatus Aminicenantota bacterium
ACGGCAGAAGAAAAAAGTTTACCTCCATCTTAAAGTAGAAACCGGTACCAACCGTCAGGGAATTCCTATTAAAAAGATAGGAAATATCTGGCGAGAAATAAAAAAACATCCCCAGCTGGTGCTGGAAGGTCTCTCTTCCCATTTTGCTAACATTGAAGATACCACCGATGATTATTACCCTAAATTCCAGCTGGAAAATTTCCGTCAGGCTATTGACTGGTTCAAGCAGAGGGACATAAACGTTCCGCTCCGCCACATGTCCTGTTCGGCGGCCAGCATTCTGTTTCCAGAGACGCATTTTGAGCTGGCCAGGGTGGGTATTGGTCTCTATGGTCTGTGGCCATCCAAAGAAACCATGGTTTCCTGCCGCTTGCGGGGCCAGGAAGCTCTGCGGCTTAAGCCGGTGCTGAGCTGGCGGGCGAGGGTGGCCCAGGTAAAAAACGTGGCCCGGGGTGCTTACGTTGGCTACGGCTGCACCTACCGCACCACCAGGCCGACCAGACTGGCGGTCATTCCCGTGGGCTACTATGATGGCTACGACCGCAGTCTGTCCAACGCTGCTTATGTTTTGATAAGAGGGAAGAGGGCACCGGTGCGCGGCCGGGTGTGCATGAACTTTTTTATGGTTTATATCACGGACATTCCCGGAGTCAAGCTGGAAGACCAGGTGACTCTGATAGGAAAGGATGGACGGGATAAAATCACGGCTGACCAGTTAGCCACGCTGGCCGGAACCATTAATTATGAGATTGTTTCCAGAATAAACCCTTCTATTCCGCGGGTGGTAGTCGGCTGACTGTTCAGCGAGAGATGGCTTCCTCCGGAGTACTTCCGGAAAAATGTTTACCCTGGTCAGCCTGCTCGGGTCATTTTGCTTTTATTTTCTTTCCTGATAAAATTGCCGCACTAAATTTTGAGCCAAAAGCTGAATTTTAATCTTAATACGGCTGGTTTTCGTTGAATTTCCAGGGGAGAAAAAATATAATTTGGCCGTAAACGGAGAAAAAGAAGGGGAATATGGCCCTTAGAAAGTTACCACGCGCCCTAAAAATATTTTTTGTTTCTCTTCTAGCGGTTTTTCTTTTAG
>JBBIRN010000214.1:0-4037 GCA_037441785.1 Candidatus Aminicenantota bacterium
CTCACCTATACTGATAAACAAAAATCACCCTCTCCTTTATACCGTTATTTTCAGCTACTGTCATTTCAACACGTGCCCTTCCGCTTTTATATCAATCTACATAAAACAAAACGCAAAAAATTTCAAGAAAAGATTTCTTTTTTTTCCAATTTTTTCAATTTTTACCTCGTCTGCCCGACTAAAACTATGGAAGCGGTGGACTAAGGAATTAAGATGACCGCAGAAGACATAAAGAAAAACAGAAACGACATTGTTCAGGCCATAATCGCGGGCATCAATGAATGCATTCTGGTTGCTTCTCCTGAAGGGTTTGAATTTGTCAACCCCGCTTTTGAAAAACTCACCGGTTACACTACCAGAGAAGTTATGTCATCAGGTTTTAATTTCCTCCAGCTCGTCCATCCCGACGACCAGCACCTCTTTCGCCCGAAAAATAAAAACACCAACCATTTCTTCTGGCCTTTGCTTTCCAGTTCGGTAGAATTCAGGCTGATCAATAAAAAAGGTGAAGTTCTTTACGTGGAAGCCTCCTCTTCTCCCCTGAAAGAAATCCCGGGGCAGCTCCTGGTAATCATCCGCGACATAACTTCAAGAAAGAATGCTGAGCTGGAGTTGAGTCAGACCCTGGAAAAGCTCAGAAAGACCATGATGGCCACCATTCAGGCTATTACTCTGACTGTAGAATCCAGAGACCCATACACCGCCGGTCATCAGCGCCGGGTTTCCGACCTGGCCAGGTCCATTGCCACCAGACTCTCCTGGCCTACCGAAAAAATTGATGAAGTTAGAATGGCCGCCCTGGTCCACGACCTGGGTAAAATTTCTGTGCCGGCGGAAATTCTGAACAAGCCTGGACGCCTTACCCCCAGCGAGTTTCTCCTGATAAAGGAACACCCTCGCGTGGGTTATGAAATACTGAAGACTATTGAATTCCCCTGGCCGGTGGCTGAAATTGTCTTTCAGCATCATGAAAGAATTGATGGTTCCGGTTATCCGCTGGGTCTAAAAAACGGTAAGATTCACCCCGTGTCCAGAGTGTTAGCAGTAGCCGATGTGGTAGAAGCCATGCTTTCCCACCGCCCTTACCGCTCAGCCTATTCGCCATTAGAAGTGGCGGCTGAAATAAAAAACGGCAGCGGTACACGTTACGACCCGGAAGCCGTCACCGCCTGCCTGGATATTTTAAGTGAAAAATACGACCTCAAACTTTCATAATCAAGGATAGCCTTTTCTCTAAGCCCGTTCCGAAGCCCATCTAAGCCAGCATCTGTTTCTGCAAAATGCCCGGCCTAATTCTTACTTCAATTTAACCAGGGAAAGAAAACTCGGGCGAATAATCTTAAAATTTTTGCCAGCGGTTCAACCTGACTTATTGTAATCGTAAGCAGCAACGGTGGGACATAAAAAAGCGCGCCTGGAGGGATTCGAACCCCCGACCCGCTGCTTAGAAGGCAGCTGCTCTATCCTGCTGAGCTACAGGCGCGTCTGCGTTCTTAACTCAAGTTTTTAAAATCGGGGAGATCGGATTTGAACCGACGACCTCCTGCTCCCAAGGCAGGCGCGCTAACCAGGCTGCGCCACTCCCCGGTTTCTAACTCTCTCAAAGAAACAGGCCAGGGCCTGCCGTTTTGAACTAAAATGTTAACAGAAACACCCGCAAATTGTCAATTTACCAGCCTTACTCTGGCTGGCGTCCCAGAGTCTTCTCAATCTTGGAGCGGTCAATTTTTATGACCACGGGTCGGCCATGAGGACAGAGCCCGGGATTGGTGGTCTGGAAAAGCTCCCGGACAAGAAACTCCATCTCGCTGACGCTCAGCCGCTGCCCGGCTTTTACCGCGGCTTTGCAGGCCATGGTGGCCAGCATCCTCAGCCGGCGGTCTTTAAATTTCTCGCCCTTTTCTTCCTCCAGAACCGAAAGAAGAATCTGCTCGGCCTCTTCTTCCTTGAACACCGCCGGATATTCCTTCAGGGCCAGACTGTTACCTCCCATCTCTTCCAGCCTGAAACCAAAGCTCTCCAGTTCTTCCCTGAGTTCTTCGTAATTCAGGCGCTGGCTGGCTGATAAATTTATGACGGCCGGGAAAAGCATCTGCTTGGCTGCCCGCTGACCGCTTCTGGCTAGCTCAGAAAATTTTTCAAAGAGAACTCTTTCGTGGGCATTGTGCTGGTCAATGATGTAAAGGCCATCTTCTCTGGTAACCACGAGGTAAGCATTCAGGTATTGCCCGATAATTTCAAACTCAGCTCTGGTTTTAAAACTCTGGCCGGAGACATCTTCCCTGATTTTGCCAGATTCAGATTCCTTCAAATCTGAAAAAGAAAAAGCCAGGGCGCCACTTTCCACACCGGTGTCTCCAGCCCTCTCGCTGGCCGTTTGTTCTGCTGACTCTTTTTCTTCCTCTTCCCCCAGCATAATGGGTTTTATCAGACTTTCCTGTCTGGCAGCTATTTCTACGCCTCTCAAGATAATCTGATAGACTATCTGCGGCTCACGGAAACGAACCTCGGCTTTAGCCGGATGCACGTTGACATCCACCTGGTCATAAGGCACCTGCAAAAAAATAAAAGCTTCCGGGTTCCGGTCCTTTTCCAGAATTCCCCGGTAAGCCTGAGCCAGAGCTGCAGCTAACATCCGGTCCTTGATGGGCCGGCGGTTGACAAAGAAAAACTGGTGCTGCCGGTCCAGTCGCCCGGCAAATGGTCTTGAGCTCAAACCATAAATCCGGTAGGCCCCATCTTCAAAATCAACTTCCATCAACCCCTCGGTCATCTTTTTACCAAAAAGCTGGTAAACCCTGTCCCGCAAAGACAGAACCGCCGGGCAGTTAATTATTTCCCGGTTATTGTTGGCCAGATAAAACTTAACCTCAGGATAGGCCAGGGCTACCTGAGTAAGATAAGAAACAATCAGGCTCAATTCCGACCTTTCCGCCCGCAAGAATTTCTTCCGCGCCGGCAGGTTAAAAAACAGGTCCCTCACCTCCACCAGCGTACCGCGGGGAAAAGCAATTTCTGAAAACCTGATTAATTTTTCGCCTTCCCTCTCCACCTGGTAGCCCCTTTCTGTTTGGCCATCACAGGTCTTCAAAACCACTCTGGAAACCGCCGAGATGCTGGCCAGAGCCTCACCCCTGAACCCAAGAGTAGAAATCCTTTCCAGGTCCTCTTCGGAAGAAATCTTACTGGTAGCATGACGGTGAAAGCTCAGCACGGCATCTTCCTGGCTCATGCCCGAGCCGTTGTCCTGAACCCGGATAAGCTTTTTCCCACCCTCCTGGAGTTCCACTCTTATCTCTGTGGCCTGAGCATCAAGGGCATTTTCCACCAGTTCCTTGACCACAGAAACCGGTCTTTCTACCACCTCGCCTGCGGCAATCTTCTGGGCGACCGAGTCCGGGAGTACTTTTATTCTGGGCATCAAGCCACCACACCTTCAACGGAATAAGAAGTGACTTTCGTTATCTTCACTCTTACCAGCTGCCGGGGCCGGAGCTCAGGCAAAGCAGCCGCTTTTACCTTGATATAATTGGCCGTGAGAAGCTCAGCCTGCTCTTTTTCTTTTCTGATAACCACCGCCGGCAGAACCTGGCCGCTAAAAGAGCTTTTAAACCGGAAATTTTTTTCCCGGGAAATTTTTCTCAATTCTTCTGACCTTAATTTCTTTATTTTATCCTCCACCGGGGGCCAGGCCGCAGCCGGCGTTCCTTCCCGCGGAGAAAAAGAAAAAACATGAAAATAAGTAAGAGGCGATTCTGAAAGAAACTCTTTAAGATACTGATAATCCTCTTCTCCTTCTCCAGGAAAACCGACAATGATGTCTGCTCCCAAGCTGGCTTCTGGCTTTTTTTCTCTTAAAAATTGTAGAAGCGCACGGTATTCTTCCGGACTGCTTTTCCGGCCCATTTTTCTCAGCACTTCAGGGGAAGCATGCTGCAGGGAAAGATGAAAATGCGGGCAGATTTTTTTCTCAGACGCCAGGAACTCCAGAAGCTCGTCGGTCATAAGCCGTGGGTCAAGCGAGCTCAGCCGGAGCA
>JBBIRN010000215.1:0-4013 GCA_037441785.1 Candidatus Aminicenantota bacterium
TGCTTAAAGAAGAGGTTGATGAAGAAGATATCGCGCAGGTGGTCAGCCGCTGGACTGGTATTCCGGTCAGTAAGATGCTGGAAGGTGATGTGGAACGATTAGTCAAAATGGAAGAGTATCTTTCCAAAAGGGTAGTTGGTCAGGAACAGGCTATCAGAGCGGTGGCTGACACCATCAGGAGAGCCCGGGCTGGACTGCAGGAGCCAACCAGGCCCTTAGGTTCTTTCATTTTCCTGGGGCCGACTGGCGTGGGCAAAACAGAATTGGCCAGGGCCCTGGCTGAATTTCTGTTCAACGATGAAAAAGCCATGGTCCGGATAGATATGTCTGAATACATGGAAAAGCACTCGGTGGCCCGGCTAATTGGTGCTCCTCCAGGATACGTGGGCTATGAGGAAGGCGGTCAATTAACCGAAGCCGTGAAAAGGCGGCCATATTCTCTAATTTTGCTGGACGAAATTGAGAAAGCTCATCCTGATGTCTTCAACATTCTGTTGCAGATTCTGGATGATGGCCGGTTAACTGATGGAAAAGGTACCACCGTTGACTTCCGTAACACTCTAATCATCATGACCTCTAACCTGGGCAGCCAGGTGATTAAAGAACTGAGCCATGATTTTGAGCGGATGGAAAAAGAGGTGCGCAAGATTCTGGAGTCCCATTTTAAACCTGAATTTCTCAACCGAATTGACGAAGTCATTATCTTCAAGCCCTTGACCAAGGAAGTAATTTTCAAGATTGTGGACTTGCAGATTGACCTGTTGCGAAAAAGGTTGGAAGAAAAAAAGATGGGGCTGGAAGTTACAGACCGGGCTCGGCAACTTATTGCTGAGCGTGGCTTTGACCCGGTCTATGGGGCCAGACCGCTGAAAAGGACTATTCAAAAAGAAATCCAAAACCCGCTGGCCATGAAAATTCTGGCTGGTGAATTTAAGGAAGGGGATACGGTCCTGGTAGATGTCGGGCCGGGCGGAGAGGTAGTTTTTAAGAAAAAATAGGATTAGTTTAGAAGTTAATTAGCTATAGAAGGGAGAAAAAAAAATGAACTGGAAAAAAGTGGTTGTTTCTCTGGCTGTGTTGGTGCTCCTGGGTCTGCCGGCCTATTCCAACGGGCTGAACCTGAATGGGCTGGGGACCAAGGCTGTGACCATGGGCGGCGCTTTTATTGGTCTGGCTGATGACTTCAGCCTGGCATACTGGAACCCGGCCGGAGCGGCTTTTCTGACCAGGCCGCTACTGGGAAGTTACGTGACCGACCTGGTGCCCACGAACTACTATGCGCTGACCATCCCGCCGGATTTAAGTCTGGAAGCCAAGACCAAACTTTCACATTATCTTGGCTTTATGCTTGCTTATTACCGGCCTTTGTCCAGCAAACTGGTTTTTGGTCTTTCGGTCTACACCCCGGCCGGTTTAGGAGCCAACTGGAAAGGGGATGACCTTAAGTTGATAACTGATGGTGTAGCTTACGATTGGACAAGCAAGATTGGTGTTTTTACCATTTCTCCCCTGTTAGCCTGGAAGATTTCGGACCAGCTCAGTCTGGGGGCCACGTTTAACCTGAACTACGGTATGTTCAGTTTGAAAAGATGGGCTGGCGAAGCAGAAATGCAACCGGGTTCTCCAGTAAATCTGGGGCAATACGAAGAAAGTCTTCATGGCTGGGGAGCCGGGTTAACCCTTGGCCTGCTGGTCAAGCCAGCTTCCTGGGTGAGCCTGGGCCTGACCGTTAAAACCCCTTCCGTGGTCCACTTCAAAGGTACATCTTCCATGTTCCTCCTCAGTTACCTTGGTTATCCTGAAAGCTCTGAGGTAAAAAGAAACATAAAATGGCCCTGGTTTGTAGGAGCAGGGGCGGCCTTCAAACCTAACGAAAAGGTCACTCTGACGGCTGATGTGCAGTGGACCGGCTGGAGTTCAATCAACACCATAAAAAGCACTTTTTCTGACCCTGTCTGGCAAAATCTGATGGCCATGGGCGGCGGTGATGAAATGCTTCTAGACTGGAAGAGTAGAGTTCAGCTGAGGTTTGGTGCTCAGTACCGGGTTAGCGAACGCCTCTTTTTAAGAGGTGGAATATATTATGATCCTTCACCAGCGCCGGACAAGACCATGAACATTCTTCTCCCGAATTTCGATTTTACCGGAATGACTCTGGGGTTCGGGTATGAACTTAAGGGGTTGTCTGTCAACTGGGGAATGGAATACTTGGCCGGAAAGAAACGGGAAGTAACTGTGGAAGAGCTCATGCTGGCCGGAACTCTGGGGCAGGCTATGCCCGGAACTTACCGTATGCATCTTCTGGTGCCCAACATCTCGGTGTCCTATAAGTTTTAAGTTCAAACTTTGCTAGACCGGGTTAAAGATAAAAGACTTAAAAATATAAAGCTGGCGAATTAGCAGGATGAGTTTTTGAGGTAAGAAAGCAGGTTAGGTATCCAGTCTTTGTTTTCAAAAGAATAGCCAAGGTGGCGAAAGAGAAAAAGGCAGGCCTCCACCACCTGGGCATCGTAAAGAATACCTTTATTCTCTTCCAGCTCGTTCAGGGCCTCTTGTAGACTCAAGGCCGGCCGGTAGGGGCGATGAGAGACAATGGCTTCCACCACATCGGCCACCGCCATTATCCTGGCTTCCAGCAAAATCTGATGACCGGAAAGCCCTTGAGGATAGCCAGAGCCGTCCCATCTTTCGTGGTGCTGAAGCACGATGTCGGCTACCGGCCAGGGGAAGCTTATGGTTTTTAGAATGTCATGGCCAGCTTCAGGGTGAAGTCGCATCAGGTTTTGTTCATTCGGGTTAAGCTGACCTGGTTTAGCAATTATCTCCGCCGGCACCATTAATTTCCCAATGTCATGAATAGAAGCGGAGACTCTGACGGCTTCAATGTTTTCTCTGGGCAGCTTCATAACTGTGGCCAAGGCCCGGGCCAGGTCGGAAACACGCTGGTGATGCCTGGCATTATAAGGGTCTTTAATTTCTATGACCCGGTTTAGGGCAGTAAGTATTCCGTGATAGACTGAACGCAGCTCGTACATCTTTTGCTCCATTTCCTGTTTGGATTCATTTAGCCCCGCGGTAGAAAAATTAATCAGGTAAAGGTAATCATTTCCCAGTCTCAACAAATTTACTCTGGCTGGAGTAGGCTGGGCACTCCATTCTTTTGATTTTATATGCAAATTAATCAAACCATGGTATTTCGCCGTGTCCGATAAAGCTTTGAGCTGTTCTTCATCTAATCCTTCCAGAAAATAGTCCGGGTCCTGGTTCAGGAGTTCTGAAACAGGCAAACCGAAAAAAGAGGCGGCTTTAGGATTACAAGCCAGAATTTTGTCTGGCCGCAGGAGAAGAATTGGTTCCTGGAGCTGGTGGAAGAGGTGCTGGACAAAAGTTGGCCAGGAATCTTCAGCCCAAAAATGATGAAGAGGCAGGTTTATTAGTAGAGAGGTAGAATTGGAAAAATAGTGTCTGAAATCTAATGATTGAAACGCCCCCTGAGAATTGAGCAACTTTAAGGTTACTTTTCTTCCCTGGAGGCTGGGAGCCTGTTCGAGTTTTTCCCGCTCCTCGGGGTGAAAAAGATTATCCAGTAAACAACCCTCACCAAAAAATTTTCTTTGTTCAGATGCTTTGTCAGAGAAACCAAGAATTTTCCGGAGGGCCTGGTTAAGGTAGACGACTCTCCGGTGCTGGATAAGAATTAAACCGAAAGGTAGTTGCTCTAAAAGGTCGGCCAGACAGCTGTTCTTGATTTCTTCTAAGTAAAACATTCTTCAATAGCGCCTTCAGGGCTCGATAAAAAGAAATCAATTATAACCTTTGAGAGCACCTTGTCAACCAGGAAAAATAAAAAAAATTGACATTAGGAAAAGGGATTATGGCCGCCAAAATCCGGGATCAGAAATTAATTGGTGATTAATAAAAAAGCAAGGAGGTGGGAATGGCCAGTGACGGAATCGAACCGCCGACGCAGGGATTTTCAGTCCCTCGCTCTACCGACTGAGCTACCTGGGCCC
>JBBIRN010000216.1:0-4006 GCA_037441785.1 Candidatus Aminicenantota bacterium
TTTTCAGGGTCATCCGGGTCCCAGAAGGGGGCTACTACATCCAGATGAATCGGCCCGCTTTCTTCATGTCGGTGCAGGTCGGTGTTGATGACTCTGTGCTGCTGGGCAGCCAGTTCCATAGCCTGGAGAAGCTCTGGCGAAAGCTGGCTCGGTGCTTCTGCTCCGTAGCTCAGAAATACATTCTTTCTGGCATCTAAGATGAGGATCCGACTGTATTTATAAGCCTTGGCTGTAAGCTCCAGCCTTTCCCTGACTCTTTCCATAGCGATGGGGTCTGGTTTCTGGATAACAGCAATCAAACCAGAAGCGAAAAACTTGCTTTTACTGAGCACTTCAGCATCAGCTTTCCTTTCATCTAACCAGTTTCTGATCTGCTGAGCTTTTAGTTGAGCCACGCTGGAAATCTCGTTGAACACTCTTTCTTTAACTCTTCTTTCTTCCTGGCGGTAGTAGTTGTGTCCAGCCAGCATAATCAGAATTACTATGACCAGCGAGACAAGGTAAACAGGGTGCTTAATTCTTTTTTCCCATTTGGGCCAGAGTTCTTTGAAGGTTCTCATCTGTACCTCACGGTCAGCAGTTTTTAAGGAAAGAGAAACAGAGTCCTATTTTTTCTCTTCTTAATTCCTTTTTAACATTTATTATCATGTTTTTAGTCGGCGTTTAAGCTAAAAAATCAGAATTGTCGCCTGACTTCCTTTCCAGTTTTTTAACCAACTGATGGGCAGAATTTTTTTCAAGCTTACTCCTCAGTTTTCCCAGGGTTGTCTTTTTTAGCCCTAACGACGCGGTTTCGTCCCTGACTTTTGGCCTGAAGCAAGGCGGCGTCGGCCGCCTGAAGCAACTCCGGCCATTTTTCTCCATGCTCAGGAAAAGCGGCTACCCCGGCGGAGATGGTCAGGTTTTTCAGCAGCGAGCCGCCGTAATTTATTTCCAGATGTCGGACCGAATCCAGGATTAACTCAGCCCGGCTGACGGCCTTTTTTAGTTCCAGGCCCGGCAGAATAACAGTAAACTCTTCGCCGCCGTAACGGCAGACGATATCCTCGGCCCGGACTGATTTCTGGATGGTCCTGGCCACAGCCTGAAGAATAAAATCGCCGGCCTCATGGCCGTAGGTATCGTTAAATTTTTTAAAATGGTCTATGTCCAGCATTATTACCGAGACCGGATGCCCGGCTCTTCTGGCCCGAAGCAACTCTCGTTCCAGGGTTTCTTCCAGGTAGCGGCGGTTGTAGAGTCCGGTCAGGGGGTCGCGGATGGACTGCTCCTGGAGTTTCTGCCTGAGCCGGAAGTTAGACAGAGCCATGGCCACCCTCTGGGAAAAGGTTACAAGAAGCTGTTTTTTTGAAGTCAGCAAACTTTCCACTTCCGGGCCAGCTTCTTTTCCGCTTCCTTCCTGGCAGCAGAAGACTACCAGAAGGCCCAGGTTTTCTCCGTAGGAATTGAGCGGCAGGCAGGCTACCGGCCAGTTGGGCAGGCTGGATGTCTTTAAGTGAGGGCAAATTACTTCACTAGCCGGGTTAAGGACAAAATACGGTGCAGATTTTCGGATAGCCCAGCAATCATCTAAGTTGATTAGTTCTTCGGCCTTCTGCTGAAAGTTCCAATTGCCAGCCAGCTGCAGAAAATTTTCTTTGCCCGGTCTGACATAAAGAAGTACCGAATCTTCCGGGAATATCTGGTGGGCAAAATTTATAACTATGCTGATAATCTCTTCTTCCGAGGTGGCTAATTGTAAATTATCGCCCATTTCCACCAGAAGGGAGGCCTCTTCGTTATTCTTCTTCAATTCAGCATAAGCTTTTTCCAAACTGGCTTTAGCTTCAGCCAGGGCAGCTTCTTCTTTCTTCTTTTCGGTAATGTCGGTCATAACCGCCAGGGTGGAAACATAATTGCCCTGTTGGTCAAACTGGGGAACAGCGTTTACCAGCAGAGTTTTTTGGCAGCCATCTTTGAGGGTTATGTCTAACTCATAAACATCTCTGAGGCCGCGCTTTCTTCTGGCTGTCTGCCAGCTAACCAGTTGTTGCTGGTCAGAAGACAGATAGTCTTTCAGGTTTTTACCCACCAGGCCGGTTTCAAACTCTTCAAAAATATGGTTGGCGGCCTGGTTGGCAAAAAGAAAATTCTGGCTTTCGTCGGCGATTACTACCGCTTCGCCCAGGTTTTCCACCATATTGCGGAAAAGTTCTTCGCTTTCTTTAAGCTTTCGGGCAATGACTTCTTTTTCTTCCATCTGTTTTTTCAGCTCAGCGGTTCTTTCTTCCACCCTCTTTTCCAGGTTGGCCCGGGCTTCTTGCAGATGGTCAAGCGTTTGTTTTAGCTTATCCACCATCAAGTTGAAGCTCTGGGCCAGGTCTCCCACTTCGTCAGCCGAAGAAACAGTCGCCCGCTGCGACAGGTCACCGGCTGCAATTTGCCTGACGGTTCTGGTCATCTGACGTAATGGCTTGGTGGTTAGCGAACTTAAAAAATAAATTAAAAGTAACCCCAGCCCGAACATCAGTATGGAAGCTATGGCAATGAGACGTCTGATGCGGTTTATCTGGCCATAAACCTCAGCCATGGAAAAACCTATGGCCAGATGGCCTACAACTTTTTCTTCGTGTTTTATCTCAGAATAAACGTTCCATAGCTGTTTATCGCTGGAATAGCCGTTTTTCTTAACTTCACTGAGGTCCAGTGTTAGGTTTTCTTTTCTGGAAAAACGGGACAGCTCTTTTCCGTTTTGGTCAAAAACCAGGATGTATGCCACGTCCTGGTTCTGGCTCAGGCTGGCCAGGATTTCTTTTGTGCCTTCCTGGTCTTCAAAAACCACGGCTGGAGCCAGGCTGTAGGAGGCAATACGGCTAATGGCCTGAGCTTTGTCCTGCATATCCTGCAGTGAGTGCTGCTCGTACCAGTAGGGAGCGATGATAAACAGAGCCAGGCTGATAAGGACTAAAAATGGTAGCGAAATCATCATAAATTTGAAGACAATCCTGGTTTTCCAGATTGGTAGGGCTCTTTGCTTTTTCTGGCTATTTTCAGCCATTTTTGCCCCTTAAGTTAGCCAGGCGAAGGAAATTTGAGGAAAAGCTTAAACCCTGAGCTTTGCAGGCTTCCAGGTTGAGCAGAATCTGAGCCTTGCTTTCTTTCAGGTTAAAGCAAACAGCCAGGCCATGGTCCAGGTATTCAGGGATAGCCGTAAAGGTAGCGATTTTCAGTCTAGTGCAAAGTTCTTTAACACTTTTTAATAGTTTCTGGCTTTTGCCGGTTTCCAGGGGTGTAAAATAGATAAAATTCACCTTGTTCTCCTTGAGTTCATTTTCCAGCGAAGTGGCGGAATCCAGGTCAATGGCGGTGATGATAATAGGTGTTTGGTCCAGCTGCCTGTCAGCTTCGGCTAAATTTTCGTAAAGCTTCTGCCAGTCTTCCATGGCCCAGACGGATAGTGGGTAAGAGCTTTCGTAGATTATGCCAATAACCAGCCGGTCAGATGTTCTGGACTTCCAGGTGCGTTCAAAGGTCAGTACTTTTTTGAACAGGTCAAACTCGCGGGCCGGGTTTAAGTAATGCTGCATATCGGTAAAGTCAGCATAATCCGCGGCTGAGGGGTAAAGGGGCAAGAGGATGGTTAGAAGAACTAACAAGAAAAAAAATCGGAAAGTCTGGCACCAGCGGATACACTTCATTTTCCTGAATTTAGGTTAGCATTTAGGTAAAATAAGTGTCAAGCCGTCACGTTCTTTCATATTAGGACATGGTATCCAGTCTAAGGGGAGTATCTGGAAGCGGCGGGGTGGGCTTGGTGCTTTTCATATAAGCATTTAGCTATCTTTTCGCTTAGACAAGTGCTTGCCTCAGGGTAATGGTTGGACTTTTTAAAGTACCTCTTTGTTTTATTTTTATAGGGTTAGATCGATAATAAATCATCCTTCAATTTTTAAAGTTATTTTTGACCGGCTTGAAGTTTAATAACTTGTGGAATTTAAAAGCAACATAGCTGATATAGCCAAAAAAC
>JBBIRN010000217.1:0-4003 GCA_037441785.1 Candidatus Aminicenantota bacterium
TTTCGGAGTACCTGAAGGCCAGGGGCTACTGGTGGCCAGAGTCAACCCGGGCAGTCCAGCGGAAAAAGCCGGTCTTAAAGTGGGCGATGTGATTATCTCGGCTGACGGGAAACGGACTGAAAGACTGGAACAGCTTACGGACCTTATCCAGGGCAAGAAAAAAGGAGAAAAAATTGTCCTGGAAATTATCCGCGAAAAGAAAAAGATGAAAGTGGAAGTGGAAGTGGCTGAAGAAAGCCGGGATTTCGGGCCACTGGTGGAAAAATTTTCTGAGGACCTGGAAAAACTTAGCTCCCCATCGCCGGAAGAGCTTATGATCATGGGAAAACGGCTGAGAGAGAAGATAGAACATGAGGCAGCCCTGAGGTCCGAGTAAGCAAAAAAAAATTAAGCTGAAACGGAACTGCCGGCCCAGGAACTATCTGAAAATTTCCAGGCGTTTGACGGGCTGACCGTTCAGCGCCTGTAAAAACCTGCTCCATTCTCACGGGCGGAGCTCAGGCTCCGCCTTTTTTCTGCTTGCGGTTCTAAGCTATATCTACTTTTCCTGAGTGAATGGCTTTCTGTTTTTAGGGTTGCTGAGCCAGAGCTTTAGCCAGCGGTCAAATTCTTCCTGGCTCAAGCGGGGCGCAGAATAAAATCCTTTTTCATACCTCTGGCGGTAGGCTTCGTAGAGAATGATGCCCACTGAGACAGACAGGTTAAGACTCTGAACCATGCCGACCATGGGAATGTGAATACAAAAATCGGCCAGTTTAATGGCCTCTTCTGAGACGCCTTCGGCTTCATTGCCAAAGACGATGGCTATGGGCTGGCAGTAATTGATTTCATGATAGGGGACAGCCTGGGCGGAAAGTGTGGTCACGGCAATTTTATAACCCTGGTTTTTCAGGGAAGTCAGGCATTCAGCGGTGTTCCGGTGGAACTGGATGTTCAGCCATTTTTCGGCGCGGGTGGAAATGGCTTCGTTGAAGACGACTTTTTCTGGTTCCGGGGAAATTATGTGCAGGTTGAGGACACCGACTGCTTCGCAGGTGCGGGAGACCGCACTGGCGTTGTGGGCAATGATAACATCTTCCAGAACTACCCGCAGGTCGGGTTGCCTTTTAGAAAGCACGGAAATAATTTTTTCTCTTCTTCTGTCAGTGGCCACAGAGAATTTATAGCAGACCTGGCGCTGCTTGGCAAACAGAGGAACAGAAAATGCCCTGTTCAGTATTTTTCTATCTCAGGCGCCTGGATTTTAGACTCTGAAATCTTGAAAAAAGTTTTTAATTTCTTTATAGTTTAAACTCTAAGCTGTGCCGGAGTGGCGGAATTGGCAGACGCGCTGGACTCAAAATCCAGTCCGATTCACTTCGGGTGTGGGTTCGACTCCCTCCTCCGGCACTTTTTCTTTTAGGAAGGGGAGGTCTTTTTTCTGCAAGCTGTCCTGGAGAGAAGCCGATAAGTTCTGAAAAATTTCCGCCTGCCCGTATCTTTCTTCCAAAAAAGGACGCTTTCGGGAAAATCAGAAAAAAATAGCCATCAGTTTTGAAAAAAATAATTATCAACTGAAGGTTTCAGACGTGCTTTTTGAGTGATTGATAGGTTCAGGGCGCTTTTTCTTTGGCGGTTCTTTATATGGAGAGCTGATACTCAGCTGAAATTTCGCAGGACTTCATCCAGGGCTTCCACCACCTGGTCAACGTTATTTTTGCTGAAGACAATGGGGGGTTTTATTTTCAGAACATTTCTGAAGGGTCCGTCTGTGCTGAGCAGGATGCCCCGCTGTTTCATTTTTTCCACAACTGCGCTGGCTTCCTGGGTGGCCGGTTCTTTTGTGTCCCGGTCTTTGACCAGTTCTACTCCGAGGAAAAGGCCCAGCCCGCGAACATCTCCCACCAGACGGTGGCTTTTCTGGAGTTTCTTAAGTTCTTTTTTAAAGTAATCACCGACCACTCTGGCGTTTTCCTGGAGGTTTTCTTCTTCAATAGCCTGCAGCACGGCCAGGCCCGCAGCACAGCTTACCGGGTTACCACCGAAGGTGTTAAAATATTCCATACCGGTTTCAAAGGCCCGGGCAATTTCTTCGGTAGTCACAACTGCTCCGATGGGGTGGCCGTTGCCGATGGGTTTGCCAAGGGTAACAATGTCGGGGTCAGCTTCCTGCGACTCAAAGCCCCAGAAAAATTCTCCCGGACGGCCAAAGCCCACCTGAACTTCATCAGCGAGGCAAACTCCGCCAGCAGCCCTGACCACAGCGAAGGCCAGTTTCAGGAAGCCGGGTGGGAAAATCACCTGCCCGGCGCAGCCCATCATGGATTCAGCTATCAGGCCCACCAGTTTCCGGTTTTCTGCCTGGAGCTTTTGGATAATTTGCACAACTTCTTCCGCGTATTTCAGGGCTGTTTTTAAAGTACTACCCTGGTACTTCCCGCGGTAAGGGTCGGGTGTGGGTATTTTATGCACAAAAGGCGGAGCACCTTTTCCTCCCGGACCATCAAACTTGTAAGGGCTTATCTCTACCAGAGAAGTCAGGTTTCCGTGGTAGGCTCCATCTATGACCAGCAGTTCGTTTCCACCCGTGTAATTTCTGGCCAGCCGCAAAGCCAGGTCGTTAGCTTCACTTCCGGAATTTACCAGAAAAACGTACTTGAATTTTTTGGGAAAACGAGCCAGAAGTTTCTCCACATAAAGCGCCAGCTGGTCGTAAAGATATCTGGTGTTGGTGTTAAGCAGGGCCATCTGCCTGGAGACCGCTCTGGCTACGGCCGGATGGGCATGACCCAGGTGGCAGACGTTATTGACGCAATCAAGGTAGCGACTTCCATCGGCTTCAAATAGATATGGCCCGCAACCCTGAACGAGATGAAGGGGGTTCTCGTAGGTCAGGCTCAAAGCTCCGCTGAGGTGAGATTTCCTGAACTCCAGGAGTTTATCAGAAGGCAGAAAATTGTTTTTTGGCTTGAGCCCGCAGGCCTCGTAAAATAATTTTCTCCATTTTTCCGGGTTTTCAGCAAGAAGATGGTCAAGAAGGCGCCGGCCAGGGCTTTCCGAGATGGTCATGTAAGCGTTGTCAGGCTCGGCTTTTCTGCGCCAGGCGGACATGGTCAAACTGATGGTCAACCTGGCCAGGATAAGGTAGAAAAGAACATCCAGTTCTTCTGGCTGCAGTGGATTTTTCCCCTGATAGGCTGAAAGAATTTCCCTGGCCACCTCTTCCTCGGGCTTAAGCATCAGAGCATAGGTAAGGGCGATGGCTACTTCACCGGCCAGGAATGATTCAGTCATGTCGCCGAAATCAAGAAGACCTTTAATTCTGGCCTGTTCAGGTTCAGGGCTGGTCAGCAGAAAGTTATGCTCGTTGGCATCGCCGTAGACTACTTGCGTTCTTAAACGATGGGCCACCGGAAGGACTCTGGTTTCGTACTGTAGGAGGCAATAATCCAGCTGGCGCCTGAGAACTGGGTCCGGGACGAATTTTAACCTATCTTTTGACCACAGAACGTTCTTCAGGTCCCAGGGAAGCTGTCTTTTCTGACCGGGGTGGTAAAAGTCCTGGAGTGATAGATCAAGCCGGGCCAGCAGCTCACCAGCTTCTCTCCATAATGACAGAGGAATATTTTTTAAATCAGCCAGATAAGTCCCTGAAAGGAAAGCAAAGAGCCTTACCCAGAAGACCTGTTTTTTATTCTTTTTATAGGTGGAAATTAGCTGACCGTCAACATCAGGCAAAGGCAGCGGGAAGTGGTATTCTGGAAGCTTCTGTCTCAGGAGAATCATAACCTGGTTTTCAAAATCCAGTTCTTCCAGGCGGTCAAAAGCTGAGGAAATTTTAATCACGTACTTCTCTTTATGCTCAGTTTCCAGAAGAAAGTTTTGTGAGCGGTCCCCGGCTAAAGGTTTTATCCGCCTTATATTAAGGTGATATTTTTCTCTGGCCAGGTGCTTGACTTCATCAGGTTCCAGCTGCGGTTTTTGGTAGGTTAATTGGGTCATATCCCTGCACTCCATCTTTTTT
>JBBIRN010000218.1:0-3983 GCA_037441785.1 Candidatus Aminicenantota bacterium
CTTCTTCTTTCTTCCTCAGTTCCTGGAGTTTGTTTTCCAGCTCTTCCAGGTCTTTTTGTTTGGTCTGGACCTGAGCTTCAAATTCTTTAAGCTTTTCTTCTTCGGCTATAGCTTCTTCAGACAGCTTTTTTCTTTTTTGTTCCAGTTCTTCAATCAACCGGGCGAGGTTGACCTTCTCTTCCTCTCCGGTCAACAGGTCCATTTCTAACTGTCCAATCTTGGTTTTGATGCTCTGAAGCCGCTTTTCCAGCGAATCGGCCGAAGCCCTGGCCCCGTTTATTCTTTCCTGCAGAAGATCCCGTTCGGACCTGGCCTGGTAATATTCCTGTTCCTCGGTCTTTTCCCGGGCTTTAGCCGTTTCCAGGTTCTCTTCTTCTTGGCGCATCCTGTCCCTGATGTTTTCCAGGCGGGCTTCAATTTCACCGGTGATGGCTGAGGCTTTTTCTTTTCTGGCCAGAAGCTCCTGTCTTTCCTGTTCCTGGATTTTTCCTTCTTTTTCAATGATTTCCAGCGAGGTGTTAAGCCTGGCCAGGTCATCTTCGGTGTATTTTTTTTCTTTTTGTAAATCGTACAGGCGACGTTCGCTGGCTGATAATTCGTCTCTGAGTTTCTGGACTCGGTCCTGTAATTCAGCCCAAGCCTGTCTTTTTTCTTCCAGGGCCTGGAGCAGGGGAGAAGTTTGTGTCTGCCTTTGCTCTATTTCCTGTTTCAGTCTTTTCTTTTCCTGGGCCAGGGCAAAGAGCCCCTCTTTTTTCTGTCCTGTTTTGAGCAGGCCGGAAGAATACAGAACTTCACCGGCTGGGGTAAGATAATTAAACGCGGGAAAGCGCTGCCAGAGCTGTACCGCCTTTAACAGGTCGGAGACGATGACCGCGTCTTCCAGGGCTTTTAAGTATTTTTCCAGGTTGTCCTTTACCTTAATCTTGTTTTTTAAAAGCCCGAGTACGCCTTCTTCTTTAATGAGCTCCTCTGGCACGTCTGGAGAATTAGTTTCGGACAGAAGAAGGAGATGGCCCCTGATTTCAGCCGGGCGCTGCCGCAGAAAGTTTTCGGCCAGGATGGCCTGGGCTTTGCCTTCTTCTTTCCAGAAGAGGTCAAAAAGCGGGGCTTCCTCCGCCGGCACTTCCACCAGGTCAGAAAACCAGCCCAGAGCCTCCGGCAGAAGGTCGGTGCTGGAAGAATCCCTTTCGGCTTCCGTTATTTTTTCCAGTGCCTGGAGCTGGTAGGTGATTTCGTCAATTTCCCGGTTCAGGGTCTCAAGTTTTTTCTCCAGCTCCTGGATTTCGCCCGATACTCCGGAGAGTAAGGAAGTTTGTTCGTGGAGTTGCTGTTCTAAACGGCTCCTGTTTTGCTGGAGTTCTTCAATTTGCTGGTTGATGGCCTCCAGCCTTGACCGCAGCTCTTCTCTCTGACTTTCTGCCCGGCTTTTTTCCTGATTCAGCTTTTCGGCCTGTTTTAAAAACAGCTCCAGTTCTTTTTCTAAGCGGAAATAATTGTTGCGGGCCTCCGTGTTTTCCTGAATGGTTTGCAGCTGTTCCTTTCTAACTTCAGCCAGCTTGGCTTCGGCTTCTCTAACCTGCTTTCGGGCTTCTTCTAACTGAGCTCTTTTTCTTTCTGCTTCCTGGACTTTAAGGACCAGGTTCTGTTCCAGGTCCTGAAGTTGCGAGAGAATTTGGTCCCTTTCCGCTTCCACGGCCTTTATTTCCTCTTCCAGGTCTTTCCGGTCAGCTTCAGCCTTTTTGCGGCTCAAATCCAGGTATTCTAAATTTTTGCTTTCTCTTTCAATTTCGCTTTCCAGCCGGGAAAGCTGGGATTTAAGGGAGAAAACCTTCTCCTGTTTTTCCTTCAGGGCTTTTTCCAGGTCCCAGAGTTCTTTGCGCTGGCCAGCCAGGATTTTTTCTTCTTCTTTAACCTGAGCGCTCAGGAGCTGTTCCCGGTTCCAGGCCTGGTCTAGCTGGGCTTGTGCTTCGGCCAGCTGCTGGTCCAGGTATTTCATCCGGCGGTAAAAATGGTGAGAGGTAAGCTCTCGCAGCCTTTCTCTCAGTCGGCGGTAGCGGGCGGCAGCCAGAGCCTGGCGGTAGAGGGAATTTTTGGCCTTTTCCACTTCTATGATGATATCTTCCAGGCGGATGAGGTTCTGCTCGCTTGATTCCAGCTTGGATTGGGCCTGGCGTTTTTTGTCTTTGTAATAAGCAGTGCCAGCCGCTTCTTCAATCAGAGCTCTTTTTTCCTGCGGTTTGGAGGTGACAAAGGAGCCGATAGCCCCCTGTTCTATGACGAAGTATTCTTTTTCTCCGATGGAATGTTTCCAGAGCTCATCCTGGATGTCTTTCAACCTGACGGCTTTGCCGTTAAGCCGGTATTCGCTTTCACCGGAGCGAAAAACGCGGTGAGAAATGACCAGCTCTTCATCGTTGCCCAGGGTAATGACCACATCAGCCATGCTCAGGGGAGGCCTTTTGGTGTTGCCGTTGAAAATCACATCTTCCGTGCGGTCTACGCGTACAGACTTAAGCCGCATGCCCCCCAGTCCCCAGAGGATGGCGTCCACAATGTTGCTTTTTCCGGTCCCGTTTGGACCGACGATGGCCGTGATTCCAGGATGGAATAGAACTCTGGTTCTGTCGGCGAAAGATTTAAATCCCTGAACTTCTAATTTTTTTATGAACATGATAGCCAAAGCCTCGGTACTTAATATTCACCGGTTAATCATGAGGAAGCCAGGATAAGTTGCCTCCCACCGGCCAGGCATATTCAGATGGGTATTGTAATTGATTAATCACGGTTTGAAAAGAGATGAGGCTTAATTTTTTTTACCAACGGAAGGCAGAAAACCAGGGTTAAAAGGTTAAACCCGAGCGGCCGGGATATTGTGAATTTTCGTCCTGGGCGGCTGTGCTATAATCTCTGACCTGAGATGACTGCAAGCCAGCGTAGCTCAGTCGGCAGAGCAGCTGATTCGTAATCAGCGGGTCGGAGGTTCGAATCCTCTCGCTGGCTCTCCCTTGCTTCCCTTTCTTTTATCACCCCTTCCGGGTCAAAAAATCTCACCCCCTGAATCATCAGGAGGGGGTATTGCCTGGTTTCCAGGATGAAGTAAGCTGGGAGGCGAACAAGCCATTCCAGGCGTGTCCAGAAAGGGTAAAGGCGGCCATGTTCGGACCAAGAGCCAGAAAAGAGCTGACAGTAGGAATTTTGTTGCTGCTAATCATAGCTGCCGGTGCCCTTTACTCCCAACCCAGAAAGTACCAGGTGATAACTCCAGAGGTCAGACTACACCTGGACCCTGATGACCGCAGTCCGGTCGTTGTCAGCGTCCCCAGGGGAGCCATTCTGGCTCAGGCCAGCGCCGTCCGATTCCGGCATAACTGGATTTTTGTCTATTATTATCAGCCAGAGAAGGGAAAGACCCTGGCCGGCTATGTCTGGGAACCAATGCTGAGGAAGTTATTCCCGACGGTAAACGCCCAGTTGATTTACAACGGACAGGAGGTGGCCGAGCCGCGGGAACTGGATTTCGGCCAGGAAGTGGATTTCCCTTATCTCTGGGGGATGCCGAAGGAAAAGTTGCTGGAAGTAGAAGGAAAACCCCTTGGAGTTGATCAGTCGGGCGAGACCGAGGTTCTGCAGTACCAGAGAGAAATCATGAACCGTAACTGTCTGGTGGAATATGTCTTCATCCAGAATCAGCTGACGGCTGCTCGCTTCTTCATCATGGATACTTTTGTTGATAACAATTACTACATCTCAGATTTCCATAAGGCGAAAGACTATCTGGTCCAGCGTTTCGGCTTGCCGGTTGACGACCAGACAATCTGGCTGGATTCCACCTACCAGGAACGCCGGGAATACTGGGGGAAGGCCCTGGGTGCTGGCCTGGTGGAGTTCAGGTCAAGCTGGCTGGTGGGTGAAACTGAGGTGGAGCTGGTGCTGACCGGCTCGGATAATCGCGTGGCTTTTGTGGCCGAGTGCGTCGGCCAGAA
>JBBIRN010000219.1:0-1128 GCA_037441785.1 Candidatus Aminicenantota bacterium
TTAAAAACGGCTTCAGGTCTAAACCTTCTGGCAGGCCGCGTAAAGAGCAGACAGCAGAAGCCAGGATTTGCAGCTCAGAATAAGGGGAAGAAAGAAGTTCGCGGATCAGGTCAGCCGGGACGTGAAGCCCCCGCTGATGCAGGGCGGCTTTGACTAGAGCCAGCCTGATTTCTTGGTCAGCGAATAATTCTGCGGCCGTGGCCCGCTTTTTCTCCAGAAAAAGCAGAGAGAATTTCTCTTCCCGAACTTCACCGGCGGCCCGGTAGTGAGCGGTGTATTCCAGTTTGTCCGGCACTCCATAATGCTTGTTAAACAGGTAGATTACCAGACCAGAGGGATGACCGCCGATAAACGAATAAAGTTCAAAAGGTGGCCTGGTCAGGAGGCCGTTAAAAGTCACCTTTAACTCGTCGCCTTCTTCCTCCAGGGTATAAGACTGACCGGTGTCCAGTGGAGTAGCTGGTATGGCCATGATCTTGGTCATCAGAGTGTTTATCAAGGACAGCGATTGGATGAAATTATAGCTGTTATCCAGCACCCGGCCATGTCGGTCAACGGTATATACTCTGGTAAAATAAGGGCTCAGGTTCTCAT
Organism: Candidatus Aminicenantota bacterium; assembly: GCA_037441785.1. Lineage (GTDB taxonomy): Bacteria > Acidobacteriota > Aminicenantia > Aminicenantales > Saccharicenantaceae > Saccharicenans. The sequence goes on from JBBIRN010000219.1 coordinate 595, forward strand.
AGGGTAGCAAAAGGTTGTCCACTTCTTTCTGGTCAAGGATTTTTTCCAGTTCATCTCGGTCGTAGATTTTTTTCTCCTGAAGATTGTATTGAGAAGCGAGCGTGATTTTGTCTTCACTGGCGGAGATGACCGCGGTTTTGACTACCCAGGTCAGGCTGGCCCGGAACCTGGCTTCAGGTTTGTTTTCCAGGCTGATGAGCAGGTCCAGGTTTTGCAGGTAACTGAGCACGTCTCCGGTTTTAAGGTCGTACTGAATTGAAATATTCTGGTTCTCTGGAACAGCTTTCCCTGTCTCCGCCTTGGCGACAGGAGCGAGCAGAACGGCCAGCATAAGGACCGAAAAAAGAATCCAGTCCCCGATGGACCTGGCGGAGAGTAGAGTTTTTGATTTTTTATGTTTCATTTTTGGTTCCTTTAGTCTTGAGCTAACTTAGCTAATCTTTATTCAAGAGAATTGGCTATTAATACATTTTATCACTAGGTAATTATGACGAAAGCTGGAATGGTTTCTTCCGTTTTTCAGGTGTGATTAGA
>JBBIRN010000219.1:1163-3912 GCA_037441785.1 Candidatus Aminicenantota bacterium
AATTTAATCTATATTTTAACTTTAACTCTGGTAAACGTAGTCTTACAAATTTATGATGCTTTTTTGGATAAAATTTTTAGATAAAAAAATAGGTAAAGGAATAGGGGAAAAGGTCAAAAAATAGAGCTAAATTCTAAACCGGAGCTTCTTTTCCAGCAAAGATTGGCTTTCTGTTATCTTATAAACGTGTTGAAGAGAAGTTTAAAAGTTCCGTGAGTCTGGGCTCTGTGCTGACAGCGCAGACCCAGCAAAACTATCTTTCCCTGTCCGTATTCTACTTCCACCACAGCTGCTGCCCGGTTAAGGTGTTTTTCCCCGATGAGCCAGCCGCTTTGCAGGAGGTCTCGTTCAGCATAGCGGGCCACGACCCGGTATTTTTCGCTGTTTTCCGCTGGAAGAAGCTCAAAGGCCGGGCTTTCAAAGAACAGGCCAAGCCCTTTTTCTGGCAAACCGTAAGCCAGTGGGTGTTGCTGGTCATATTCCACCCAAACCGTTGAGCCCGGGCAGAAAAACTCTTTTGGTTTAAGGCCGGAAACTACATCCCGGAGTTCTAAATCGAATTTTTCTACAGCCAGCTGACTGGCCTGCCCCAGGCAGACCAGGGTGCCGCCCTGGGAGACAAACTCTTTAAGCTTTTTCACACCATCCTCCCCCAGGCCGCTTCTGTATTCAGGTGGAGTGTTGAGGTAGCGCCTTGAATCCCTGGGTAAGTTCCCCATAATCATATCAGCTGAATCAGAAGGCAGGATGAGCAGGTCTACTTTTTTCAGAAGTTGACCGCTTTTGATGTCGGAATCGCGGATGGTCAGGTAGGGAAAAGAAAATTTTTCCAGAAGAAGGCGAGTCCAGCCTTCGTCCATGTTGCCGCCGTAGTATCTCTGGTAAAGGCCTGTGGTCAGACGACGCACCCGGTGCACATCAGACTCGGGCCAGGAACTTAGAGGCAGAAAATCAACGCCGGTTTTTTGAGCGATTTTCTGAAGGACAGGTGCCGGAGCCGAAGCCAGGAGAAAGTCGCCAGCTTGAAGGTGGCCTTTTTTCTTCTCTAAGCGGAAGACTTCAATTTTTTCATCCAGCAGCAGGCTCACGGCTGTAAACGAATCATTAAGGCGGCCGTCAAGGTAAAAGCCTGCTGGTCCGGGCTCTACTTTTCCGCTGAGCTTTACTGGCTCGTCAAGGACCCGGAGCTGGCCTTCAGGCATTTCTTCCAGCGGGTCAACTCTAACGCCCATGAATTCAGCCATGGTATGAGTGGCCAGGTCATACGGCCGGATGGGATTTCCTTCCTTGTCCCTGGTCCAGTAATTATCAGGATAAAAGGTCCTCTGCAGAAGGTTGAGAATCAGCCCTCTTTTGGGCTGGGCCAGAGAGATGACGAACGAACCTGAAGGATAGGTAAAACCGGAGACCTTCAACGGAGAGTCTGAAACTTGAATTTCCAGGCCGCTCAGAAGAAGGGTGTTAATCATTTTTACGGCTGTTAGCTTGTCGTGTTGTTCGGCCGGGATGACCAGAGCCCGGGGTTTTTCCGTTAGCCCCCGTTCAACCTGTCTTTTAGCTTTAAGGTAGGCGTTGTAGAGCAGGGTTTCTCGGTGTCGGGCGGCCAGGTCCAGCACGGCCCAGGCTGCAATCTTTTGTTGCTCCACAATGTCTCGCAACCTCCACCAGCCGCCGGGCCAGGGGTGAGGGAAGTTGCTCTGGGCTTCATAAGCCGGAAATTGCAGGGAATTAGCCTGCAATTGGTCTGGATGTATAAACAGCGGGGTAGCCAGCCTGGCGCTGGCTGATTCGGTCAGCATGCCCACGATGTTATGAAACGGCGTGATCCAGTGCCAACCAAAATGGCCCCAGCCCGGAAATATGGCGTCGTTGATTACGCCTGTTTTTCCGGCTTCTTCCAGCCGGTAAGCTATGTGGCTACCAAACCAGGAAAGTTCCCGCCAGATTAAGGGGTCGGCGTAGGGCCTGATGGGGTCGCAGTAAGGCGGTACATAAAGCCGCGGCCCGTAACTTCCCATGTGATGGTGGTCCACGTAGGCCTGCGGTTTCCATTCCCGGTAAAGAATGCGGGCCGCATAAACTGATTCCTGCAAGTTGATAAAGTCGCCATCGCGGTTGTTGTCATGGCCGGCGTACTTATGGTAAAGCCAGGGCAGGTTAGAGCCTTCATATTCTGTGCCCAGGGTCCTGTAATACCAGTCGGTAACCATTACCTGTCCATCAGGGTTAAAACAGGGAATGAGCAGGAAGATGACGTGGTCCAGGATTCTCCGGGTTTCTTCATCGTCTCTGGAGAGCAGGTCGTAGGCGAGTTCTGGAGCCATCTGGGTACCGCCTATTTCCGTGGCGTGCAGGCTCATGGACTGACAGACCACAGCTTTCCCTTCCTGGATGAGTTTTTTAACTTCATCTTCAGACAGACCCCGGGGGTTAGATATTTTTAAGTTGATGGTTCGGTATTTTTCCAGGCGGGAGAGGTTTTCTTCTGAGGAAATAAGACAGAGGAGGAAAGGATAACCCATGGTGCTTGGACCGAGGTTCAGAACCTTAATTTTCGGGCTTTCTTTTTCTAACAACTGAAAGTAGTCAACTATTCGGTCCCAGCGGGCGATTTTTCGGTCTGAGCCGAGCTGAAAGCCAAAAAATTTCTCAGGCGGCGTAATTTTTTCTTCGGCAGAAACTTTTTCTGAATAGGCGGATGAAGTTATGCTTAGCAACAAGATAACCAGCAGGAGAAGGCTAACTGGTT
>JBBIRN010000220.1:0-3908 GCA_037441785.1 Candidatus Aminicenantota bacterium
AGCGGAAGAGAACCGCGATTTCTGGGAACTGGTGGTTTATGCCGCTGGACTGGATGAAGAAGTCTTAAGAGCCATTGCCACCCTGGAGTTTGCCGGCCTGGCCAAATTTACTTTCAACCTGTGTCAGAAGGTTAACAGCTACTACCATAATTACCCTGTTTTAGCAGAGAAGAACGAACCGCTCCGGAACTTCAGGCTGCTGACCTTAAATTTTGTTCATCGGGTAATCTGCCAGGCCCTGGATTTAATGGGTATTCAGGTGCCGGAAAAAATGTAATTTTTATTCATTGATAAAAATTACAGTCAAGGAGGTTAGCCGATGATTGAGACCCAGGGACTGACCAAAAAATATGGCGACCTCGTAGCCATCAAAAACCTGAGTTTCAAGGTAGAAAAGGGTAAAATCTGGGGACTGCTGGGGCCTAACGCCGCGGGCAAAACTACCACCATGAGAATTCTCACCGGCTACTTACCAGCCACCGAAGGAAAAGCCATCGTGGCTGGCTACGATGTTTTTGAACAACCGGATGAAGTCAAGAAGGTCATCGGGTATCTGCCAGAAACTGTTCCCCTTTATCCTGACCTGACGGTGGAAGCTTATTTAGGTTTTGTAGCAGAGATTAAGCGGGTACCGGCTTCCAGGAAAAAGGCGGCGGTGGACCGGGCCGTGGAAATCACCGGTCTGCAGCCGGTCAGAAAAAGGCTGATAAAAAACATCTCCCGCGGGTACAAGCAAAGAGTGGGCATTGCCCAGGCCCTTATCCATAATCCTCAGGTTATCATTCTTGACGAACCCACTATCGGCCTGGACCCCAAGCAGATTGTGGAAATTCGCCAGCTGATAAAATCCCTCAAAGGTGAACATACCATCATCCTTTCCACCCATATCCTGGCTGAAGTGAAAGAAGTTTGCGACGGCGTGGTTATCATCAACGAAGGCCAGCTCCGGGCCTCAGGCTATCTTGACGAGCTGGCCAAAAGCTACAGCCAGAACGACGGGGTCTACCTCAAGCTCAACCGCCCGGACCAGGAAACTTTGAACCTTTTCCGGCAAATTAGCGGCTTAAAGAAAGCTGAGATAGAAGGCCCGGAAATAAAACTGGAATGGAGCTGGGATACTGACCTGCGGCCTCAGGTACTCAGGCTCTGCCTGGATAAAGGACTGGTGGTTAAAGAAATGCGACCCCTGGCTGCTGACATTGAGGACCTTTACCTCAGAATCGTTTCAGGAGGTATGGAACAATGAAAGCCGTCTGGTCCATAACCAAAAAAGAGTTAATGCAATATTTTTCTTCCCCCATTGCCTACATCGTCGTGGCCATCTTTGTCCTGCTTTCCGGTTTCTTCTTTTACAGCCTGGTCTGGTGGTTCAACAGCCAGGCCATCCAGATGGCCCAGAATCCATACTACTCTCAGCAGGTCAACATTAACCAGATGGTTTTTGCCCCGCTCTTTCACAACCTGAGCATCATCATGCTCTTGATGCTACCTCTTCTTTCCATGAGGCTTTTCTCCGAAGAAAAAAAGATGGGCACCGAAGAGCTGCTTTTTACCTCGCCGGTCTCTGTCACCCAGATAATCCTGGGCAAGTATTTAGCTTCTTTGTTGATCCTGCTGCTGATGCTGCTCCTGAGTGCCATCCCCACCATCTTCACTTTTGTTTACGGCAACCCCGAACCTCTTCCCTACCTGCTGGGTTATCTGGGGCTGTTCTTGCTGGGTGCGGCCTTTTTAGGCCTCGGTCTGTTCTGGTCCTCACTTACGGAAAACCAGATTGTTTCCGCAGTATTAACCTTTGGCACACTGCTTCTGTTTTGGGTCCTGAGCTGGGTGGGCTATTCAGTCCGGGGCCTCTGGCAGGATGTGCTGAATTATCTTTCCTTCTTTGAACACTTTGATGGCCTGACCAGGGGCATCCTGGATACCAGTGACCTGGTCTATTATCTCTCATTCGCCTTTCTGGGTCTTTTCCTGACGCATTCCACCATTCAATCCCGGCGCTGGAGGTAAGACCATGATGAACTGGATAAAAAAATCTCTGAACTATATTAGCCTTTTGCTTCTGGCTTTAGCCATTGTTTTTCTAATCATCTGGCCTCAATACAGGACCACAGCTCTGATTCTCGGCCTGGTCGGTATCGTCCTGATTATTGTTTACCTGCTGCTCAACCTGTCTGAATTAAAAGAAAGTCTCAAGAGAAAATCCTTTCTTTACTCCAGCAACATGTTTTTGATTATCATCCTGGTGCTGGCCATTCTGGTGCTGCTGAATTTCTTCCTGGCCAGACACCACTACCGCGTTGACTTTACTGAGGCCAAGATTCACAGCCTGTCTGAGCAATCAATCAGCGTGGCCAAAAACCTGAAAAAGGAAGTACAGATTAAATGCTTTTTCCGGGAAGGAAACGTCAGCCGTCAGAACATGGAAAACATCCTCAAAATTTATGCTTACCACTCGCCCAAAATAAAATACGAATTCATCGACCCCGATAAAAATCCCGGGCTGGTAAAAAAATACGATATTACCCAGGATGGCACCTCTGTTTTTGAATGCGGTGATAAAGAAAACCGGATTACCAGCACTTCGGAAGAAGATATTACCAATGCTATCATCAAAGTCACACGGGAAAAGAAAAAAGTCCTCTATTTTCTTGAGGGACACGGGGAAAACTCCATAGAAGATACCGGCGATAGTGGATACAGCACCGCCAAAAGCGAACTGGAAAAGATTGGCTATGAAGTTAAAAAGCTCCCCCTGGCTCTCTCCGACAGTTTCCCGGCGGACTGCAGCCTGCTGTTCATCCCTGGTCCCCGCAAACAGCTTCTGCCCAACGAGCTCCAAACTATTAAAAATTACCTCAACCAGGGCGGCCGAGTGTTCTTTATGGTAGACCCGGAAACCAGTTCTGGCCTGGAAAATTTTCTGGCTGACTACGGAATTAAGCTGGTCAACGACCTGGTGGTGGACCCGGTTTCCAGACTGTTAGGCGGTGATTATTTTATGCCTGTAGTTACCGAGTATGAATACCATGAAATCACCAAAAACTTCCGTTACGCTTCGTTCTTCCCCCTGGCTCGGTCAGTAGAAATCGCTGAGAATAAACCCGAAGGTCTGACCCTCACGGCCATCGCCAAGACCAGCCCGAATTCTTGGTCTGAGCGACAGTTAGATAAAAAAGAAGTCACCTTTGATAAAGACAAGGACAAACAGGGTCCCATTACCCTGGCCGTGGTGGGCAGCAAAACTATAAGTGAAGAAACAAAACCAGAAAACAAAGAAAATAAAACGGGAAGCCGGCCGGCTGAGAAAAAGGAGCTCCGTCTGGCGGTTTACGGAGATTCGGATTTTATCACTAACAGATACTACAACCTGTCCGGTAACGGAAACCTGTTCCTGAACACCGTCAACTGGCTGACAGAAGAATCTGACCTGATTTCCATCCAGCCCAAAACCAGAACCCCCAGAACCATCAACCTGACCCCCAGTCAGGGTCGCTTTCTGATGTTCCTTTCTATCATCCTGCTGCCTCTGGTTATTCTGGTTATCGGCCTAACTATCTGGATTAGGAGGAGGTCGCTATGAAGTTCAAAACCACCCTCATCCTCCTGGCTGTTTTTATCCTTCTTCTGGCTGGAGTAATCTTAATTGAAAATAAATCGGAAAAGGCTAAAGAAATCAAAGAAAAAGCGGAAAAACTCACCGATTTTCAGGCCTCTGAAGTGGAAAAAATCAGCCTGAAAAACGAAGACCAGACGACCATCACTCTGGCGAAAGATGAAAAGGGTAACTGGCAGATAGTAGAACCGATAAAAGCTGAAGCTGATAATTATGAAGCCAACAGCCTGGTGGAAAACTTTGCCAGTCTGCGTATTGAACACACGGTGGAAAAAGAGGCCTCGGACCTTAA